>JAQBZS010000497.1 GCA_027622115.1 Planctomycetota bacterium
GGTCAATTGATGCCTCTTCACTGTTTCCATGCTGAGTCTAAGACGGATCTTGTTGTTCGCGACTTGGAATTCCATCATGCCGCCCCCTTTCAGAAACGTGTCGGTTTCGCCGACAAGAAAAACAGGCACTTCTTTGAGTTTGCCGATGAGACTTGAGTCGGCGGCATTTTTCGAGAAAAACAGAATGTGACATGCCCGGGCCTCGGTGATTGTGTTGACGTCGACGAACCGTAGGGGTCTCGTGGACGAGTTGGATTTTGCGCGGACGATGACGCGTAGCACGTTGCTAACTGGGCTTTCTCCAGTCACTCCAATAACCAGTGGCGAAGTCGGCTGCTGAAAGGCAGTGGCCGGCCACTTGACGTATTTGATGAACTTATAAATGTACGCCGCCTTCAGTGTGGCTTCCCGATCGTTGGCCTCGGGCGAAGGCTGAGATCGGGCAACAGAGTTCGGAATGACAAGCAACAAGAGAACGACGATCACAGCCATTCTGCGAGCGGTCGATGAGAACTTAGCGAAGCCGAACGCGCTGGCGTAGAACGGGACCATTGTCCCGTTCCTACTACTCGACGGGACAATGGTCCCGTCGTACGTATGGACCGCAGCTAGCGCGAACGGTTCGCTTGGATTGCCGGCCCGGCATACTCGCGCCCGTACCGCGTATGTCTTGATTGGTGTTGGTGTCATGCTGCGTAACCAGATGATGTTTAGATCAATGTGATCTCGGCAAATAGAGTTGACTTTGTTGTTCAAATCAGAATCGCCATGTCACGCTTGCATAGAGTTCTCGACGAATCTGCGAAGCAAACACTCCGGTGAAGGCGTCGCTTTCATATTCCGGATGGGCGGAATCCAACAGGTTGCGACCAACGATGGCAAATTCGAGCCCATCCCGTGGCATCCATGCGATCCTTGCATCCATTTCGAAGTACGCGGGAATTTGTATGGTCGATAAGGAATCTGTGTATCTGCCAGTCAGATCTAAACTTAATTCGCTGGTCAGATCCCAGGATGAATGCAGAAACAACTGATTGCGCGGACTTTGCCCTTCCGCAGTGACGTCGGTCGCGTCCACTCGGAGAAAGCTGTAGCCACCTCGCAGCATCCAGTCAGGTGAGAATGTGACCGTGGATGCAGCTTCGAACCCGTATGTTTGAGCCACACCACTGTTCGAGAATCCCAACGGAACGGCAAAGAGACCGGTGACCGGATCAATTCCCGGCACCCCGGGCGACACGCTTTGAAGCGAGTCATATTGATTGAAGAACGTCGCCACGTCCCAGAAGAACTCGTCGGTCGGCGCGGATCGCATTCCAAGCTCCCACGCGAGCAGTTCTTCTGAAACGCCCGCGCGGTTACCAATCAGCGTTGGAAACACGGGAAAGCCGCCAGGAGCACTGGTCAATCGAATGTCGTCGGTGGCTCGTGATGGCACTCGCACGGCGCGTGATACGGATGCCCAAATCGTCTGTCGGTTGGTCGGCGTGAAGAGCAGCCTGGCTGTGGGTTGGATTTCAGAACCGGTGTAGTCGTTCCACGAAAACTTGGATCCGACTGTCATTTTCAAGAGATCATTAACCAGCGTGATTTCATCCTGAAGGAACGTGCCGAAGCGATTGTCTGATCGACTATGCGGTGTAAATCGCAGTTGAAACGAGTCATCGATGCGATCCTTGGTATTGCGAAATCCCAGTCCCCAGGTGAGACGATGGTCATCGATCGGATTGAACTGGTGCTGAAAATCGACATCCAGTGTGTCTCGCTGTTCGCGAAATCCCGTGCCGTCAAGACTTCGATCGGTGTGCTCATAATAGAATTGCAGTGACCAGTTTGATTCGTCGTCAATGGTATGTGTCCAACGGCCCAGAATATTGCCGCCTTGCAGAGACTGATTGTCGTTCGCGGTCACACGGAATGGAGTCGCGGGAATTGGCTGAACGTGCAATTGCCCGGCATCGCCTTGGTAGAAGTCGCCCTGCAAGGTGAAAGTGTCATCTTCTCCGGGTGTCCAGTCCGACCGAATCCCGAAGTGCTGCATCCGCCAGTCGTCACCGGCTCCGACGCCGTTCCGTAATCCCGCATTGTTCTCAAACCATTTCCCGAACGCGCGCCATGCCAGATCGCCATCCTGTCTGCCGATCCGGGCGGACGCAAAGCTGCGTTGATTTCCACCGCCGCCTTCGACAAACGTGCCTGTTGTGGCACTTGCCGGTTTCGTAATCACGTTGATAACGCCGTTGACCGCGTTCGCACCCCAGACCGTGGCGCCCGGTCCACGAATGATTTCGATCCGATCAACGTCTTCCATCAAAACGTCTTGCACGTCCCAGAAGACACCACCAAAGAGCGGCGTGTAGATGGTCCGTCCATCAATCTGAACCAGAAGCTTGTTGGCGAAGCGTTGATTGAAACCACGGATCGAGATTGCCCACTTATTGGCATCGATACGAGCCACGTTGACACCCGGAGCCAGTCTTAAGGCTTCCGGCAAACTGCGAGCGCCACTACGACGAATCATCTCGTTGGTGATGACAGAGATCGCGGCCGCCGATTGGCCAACGGTGCTCTCGTTGCGGCTGACTGTCGTCACGTGTTCCGTAAACACGGGAACGACAACATCGGATGCGGCGAGTTGTTCCAAATCGGCGTCGAGAAAGGCGTTCAGATCTTCGATGTCCTGTAGACTCGCTTCCGGTGAGTCTTCGTCGACGGCGCCGTCAGCGATCTGCCTCGTTTCGACAGTCCGAGACCGCTTGCTACTTTCAGGTTGAGCCTGAGCGTGCGTCTGAAATGCCGTGACTGTGAAGAGCACGATCAGAGTGGCCCATACCGCCGTATGTTCAAACGACTGACGGAAAGACGACCGTTTCACGGGGAGACTCCTAGTATGTTGAATTCTTCTCACTAACTATTGACGTATCGGATTCCGTGAATGCGGATTCCTTACAGTCATCCGCCATCATTTGCGGGCTTTTGGAGTGCGGCGGCTTGACGCGTCAAGAAATAGTGATGGAATGCGACTGGCGCTTACGGAAGAGTCCCAAATTCAGCAGGTCTCTGTATCTCGACTTGAAAATAATGTCACCGATCAGGCATTCCCCTCCGTAATCGCTGCCAGTCGGAGGCATTTGCGATTGGGGGATCGCTGGCCCAATGGCCGCAGAGTTGTCGGATCGTGGAGCGAAATTGTAGAGCAATTGTCCCGATTGCTCGGGAAGAACAATTGAGACAATTGTTCTACATTCCACAACCCTGGTGCCATTGAGCGCTATCCCTCGATTGACCAAAACCGTGGCTGTCGCGAATAACGGCTAATGAATAATCCAGGCTCGCGGTTTGCCGCTCAAAATAATCGCTTCCGACTTCATACACCCCTCAGCCTGCCACCGGTTTGATCGGTGGTGTTTGGCAGCCTGTGCTACGATTGAGTGAAGAGTCTCAACCGGAATCGGAATTGTGGAACCTTGGCAAGAACGACTCAACAGCCCGCCGCCCAGAACGACGGTCAGAATCAAACAGCGAGTGCGGTCGAGCGCGTCGTGCGAGAATGCCTGGACTTCGTCGCAAATCGGCTTCAGCAATGCCTTGTCGAGCAGTCCACGGACAATTTCAACGTCTTCGTTCGCAAGATCACCAACCGAGCGATCTTGCTTCAGTTCGCTCGCGATGCCCGACTCATTTCGACTCGCGACGCGTCCGATTGGATCGCGTTCCTTTGTTCGGAATCGTGCTCGCCTGGACTTGAAGTTCGTGCCCGTCGCGCGCTGCCCGACACGTTGCTGCGGCTCTCGCGGTTGCTGGACGACATCGTGGACTTCACCACCGTTGAATGTGATCAATTGCAGCTCGCGTTCGAGCCATTCATTTGGAAACGCCAATTCATCGATCGCGGAGCCGTCCAATGGGTGTCGGCCGCCGCTCATCGCAAGTCAACCGGAGCGTTTTACACCCCTCGATTCATCGCCGACTACATCGTCGATGGTGTGTTGACTGGTCCGTGCGATGCACCGCGAGTTCTCGACCCCTCGTGTGGCAGCGGACGGTTTTTGCTGGCGGCGTTTGATTGTCTACTCGATCGCCATGTCGCGAATCACGGCACGGCGGACCTATCAGCCGCGTTTGAGTACTTGAAGACGTGCATTCACGGAGTCGACATCGACCTGTACGCGGTCGAGGTGGCACGGACGGTGTTGATGTATCGCGCGATGCGGTGGTCGGCGGAAACCGCGTCAGCAACGCCGCCGACCTCGGACCTGCTGAGCCACGTATTGTCGTCATTCGAAAACATCGCGCACGCAAACCTCCTGACGAACCGGGCGTTGGGTGAGCCGGTCGACGCGAGTGATCGATACCCGTGGCTCGGAGAACCGTTCGACGCAGTCATCGGCAACCCGCCTTATCGGCGCGAACGCGACTCGAAATTGCTGATGGATGAGATCGCGATCACGCCGTTGGGACAACGCTTTCGCACGGCGCGGATGGACTTATGGTACTACTTCGTGCATCGCGCCCATGAGTTGCTGCGGCCCGGTGGGTTGGTGTCGTTCATTGTGAATTCCTATTGGATGGCGGGCACGGGCGCGGAAAAGCTGATCCAACAATTCCGCTCGGAATTGCATTTACAGGAGATTTTAGAATTCGGAAGCCTCAAGATTTTCCAGGGTGTGAATGGACGCCACCTGGTGTTTCTGGCGCGCAAGACCAACGACATCGGTGCGACCTCGATTCGCCGACCGACACCCCCGTTTGATACGTCGGCGCGGGCGTTTGTCGAACACGTCGATTCGGCCGACGAGTCCCTGAAGACGGTGGATGAGTTGTTCGGTGGAGTCTCAAAATTCCCGAGTATTGACCGAGCCTGTCATGAACACATGGAACTCGGCAGGCTGGGTCGAATCCGGCAGGGCATCGCCGAGAATCCCGCGTCCATCAATCGCCGAACCAATCATCGCTTCGATCATCAATGGGAGATCGGTCAAGGCGTGTTTGTCCTGTCGCAAGTGGAATTGGACGCGCTGCATCTTGACGATCATGAGCGATCTCTCGTTCGTCCGTACCACCAACTTCGCGATTTGGGCCGATATTTCCTCGCCGCGGAGTGCAGCCATTACTTGATCTACTCGACCAAGCACACTTGCCCGGACATCACGCAGTTCCCGAAATTGCAGCGGCACTTATCCCGCTTTCGGGAAATCACGGCAGCACGTCGCGAAACTCGCAACGGGTCGAATGCGTGGTGGCACTTACATTGGCCGCGAGACGAGAGCCTGTGGATCGCGCCGAAACTGATCAGCATTCAGATGGGAGCACGTCCGGGCTTCGTGGTCGCTCGCACGCCGGTCTATACGTCGTTCAGCACCAACGTGTTTCTCCCGAGTGACTGCGACGAGGATCTCGACTACATCGCGGCGGTGATGAATTCCGAAACGTTGCGGCATTGGTTCAAACACCACGCGAAACGACGCGGTGTCGGTTTGGACATCAGCGGCGGCATCCTGGCGAAAGCGCCTCTGCGCCGCATTGACTTTTCCAGCAGCGAAGACACGGCATTGCACAAT
Organism: Planctomycetota bacterium; assembly: GCA_027622115.1. Taxonomy (GTDB): domain Bacteria; phylum Planctomycetota; class Planctomycetia; order Planctomycetales; family Planctomycetaceae; genus JAQBZS01. The sequence goes on from JAQBZS010000497.1 coordinate 5,562, forward strand.
CAATTGGCGGCAGCGGCTCGGCGTCTGGCAAAACTGACGAATCGGATCAGCCAACTCGAATTGCCGGACGACGATCGATTGTGCGTCGAACGCGCAAGACTCGAAGAACAAATCGATGCCGCGGTGCGTCGGCTTTACGACCGTGGATTGGCGACGTGATCCATCCGCCCCGGAATCGGATGCAAGGGCTTGAAATATTCTCGTCGCCCCGAAAGGTGACTGGCTTGACTCTAGGGTGTTGAAAACTTGGCCTTGACGCGAATTCTTGATTGCGCGGGTCTTCTGCGAACCAATAGCGTCGTTCTGCGCCAGAGTCTTGCGTAAGGCTTCTCTGCGCTCTCCGATTCTCCGCGTTGATTCTTCGGGTTCGCGAACAGAAACAACGC
>JAQBZS010000498.1 GCA_027622115.1 Planctomycetota bacterium
CTTGGGAACCGGCTTCCATTTGAAGCCGTTTTCGATGTGCTTCTCGTGTCGTGCCATCACTTCGTAGACGGCGTCCGAGTCCGCGCCGACAAATGAGACCGTCTGCGTATTGCCCGCTTTCGTGATCGTGACCCCGTCGTCCTCGCCGAGTAGTTGGTTTTTGGTGCTGTCGTCGGGATCCACCACATGCACCACCGTCACCACGGCGTCGGCCGGGTCGAGCGTGATCTTCACGGTGGCGGCAGCTGGCTTGGCTCGAAAAACGAACAACATCAGGCCCAGCCCAATCACGAGGACCGCTCCCGCTCCGATGATCACCCACTTGGTCGAATCCGCTTGCTGAGCACGGCCTCGACCACCGCGACCGCGAACGGGCCGCGTGGATTCCTTGCTGCTTTTCGCCGACTTGCCCTTGCCTTTCCCCTTGCCACGTTGACCGCGACGTTCTTCGCGCGCCCGCCGAGTCGCTCGGAATCGTCCTTCTGCGGTTTGCGGTCGCACACCCATGCTTTCCAGCATTTGCTCAAGCCGCATTTCCGCGCGTTTCGTCTTCTGTTTGGCGAGTTGCTTCTTGCGTTCTTCCGCCGCGATTCGCCGACGTTCAATGGCCTTCTTGCGCTTGGCAAGCGCTCGTTTCCGCTGAGCGATGCGTTCGGCTTCGTCGTCTTCTTCTTGTTCTGCTTCCGCTGCGACGGGAGCCGGGCACAGAATCTCGAGCGTGGCATCCACGGCGGATGCATGGATTCGCCCGTTCTTCGCCAACCAACTTCCCAGCTGATTCCGATCCCAGGAATCGACGTCGTCGCCATTCTGCTCGGCATACTGATCGTAGAGTAAGTCGACGACCTGCTTGTCGTGCTCTTGCAGCTTTTCCGGATCGCTGATCACGATCTCCGCGCCGCCGAGTTCCATCAGCAGTTGCATCGCCTTTTGAGCCACTTTGTTGTTGTTGTGGCTCTGATACGGCAACAACTCGCGAGTCCCCTTGGCGACCGCTTCCTTAATGCGCTTCCGATCTGGGTCGAATCGCTCAAACCCTAAGAGCTCATAAATGTCCTGGGGTCCCTCTGCGGCGTCTAGCCAATCGAGGATGCTGTCAGCCACTGTTCATCTCTCCGAAAAACACGCTCTTCGCAGCTCAGACAACTCTCACAACCCAAAGACCTGGGGTCTGCACCCCAGGCTATCAAATGCCACCGCAACGCGGTTCGAAAACGCGCAACAAGTCACCGACTCAACTATCCGACGACGAAATCGCAACGGGTTCATACCCACCTTTGGACTTGAAGTAGAGAATCAGCAGTAGATAGCAAACGAGCATGATCAATGGGAAGAACGCCATGTCGGCCAGCGCGCCTTGGCTGCTCTTGGAACGGACTGCAGCGATCGTGGCGTTGGCTTCCTTTTGTTGTCCCTCCGGCAGTTTCTCCACAACCGCTTTGAGCTGGCTTTCGGAAATCGAATCGTAATGAATGACTTCGTAGACTTGACGAGGCTCCAGCACGGTGAGTTTGCCGTCGGATACGAGACCCCGCACCGTGGTCTTAACCTCTTCGTTCGCCACCAAGGCTGCATTTTCCTTGTCGACTTGCAATGCCCCGATGAATGGGAAACCAAGCGTGCCGACGGCCAGCATTCCGATCCCGCTGATCGCATTGAGCGTCACGGCCCCACCCTTGGGAGTCTGTTCCGAAACCACCCCCAGCATGGTCGGCCAAAAGAATGTCTTGCCGAGCGCGTATAGGGTCGCGGCGACGAAGATCACCGTACCCGTTGCCATGGAAAGCGAATAGAGCCCCACGATCGCCAGCACACAACTGATGGCGAGTAATCCCAGCGGAGAAAGGCGATGAATGATCGAGCCTGCAAAGAACCGCAGGATCATCATGATCAAGGATGTATAAACCAGCACCCATCCGGGGTCCAAACTGTAAAACTTTCCCTCGATGGTGGTGACATTTTCCGCGCCACCGGCTTTCGCGACCTCGGCCTCGTTCAATTCGAAGACGCCCTGCATGATGCCCGTAATCCAACCGTCCGTGCCGATTTCCGTTGTGGCAAGCGGCATCATGATCAGGACCAAGACGAACATCAGCGGCCGACCCAGCGATCTGGTGTAGATGCCGAAGCCGACGGCAATCGCCGCGCCGATCGCCCAAAACAGTCCCTTGGCCCATGCCGCGAGAACTAATTTGCCATCCACTTCGTCGCAAAACGCCTCGGTGCCTTCGAAGAATCCCATCAACTGCAACGAAACCAAGACGCCGACGATCAATGCCCCCAATAGGCCGAATTCGGACAGCATGTCTCGATAACTAACACCGGTGGCAACACGTTCGTTGGTCGGAAACTTACAGGGGAGCAACATGAGCAAATAAATCACTGCCGGTACGGCGATGATGCCAACTTTCAAATCCCAATCGGATTGACCCATGAAAATGACGATCACGCCCGCAATGACCAACCCGCCCGGCCAACCGGCGTGAAGAATATTCAGCCACTTTGTCTTATCTCGATTGAAGATCGTGGCCACCACCGGATTGATAAAGGCCTCAACGGTGCCGTTTCCCAATGCAACAATCAGGCTGCCCCAATAGATCAGCTGATAGGCTGTTTGGGGGTCGCCACCTCTTGAGATTCTAAAAGCGATCACCCCCATCACGGCCCAGATAATGTGGGACGCGAAGGCGAAGATCATCGCGACTTTATACCCAATGCGATCGATGAACAGGCTGAACCCAATGATGCTGACGGCGAACGGCCAAATCCCGATTCCCGCCAATCGACCGGCTTCGGCTTGGTCGAGTCCGAATTCGGTGCCCCAGGTGTTGATCAGAAACATCCGGGAAATAAACCCGAATGCCGTCGTGATCAAGGCGATGAAACAGCCCCAAAACAGGAGTTGGTTTCCCTCGGTTGATTGGGCGGATGTGGTTGCAGTGCCGTCGGTCATTCGAATCTCCAGGCCGGTCGATGATCATCAAGTTGTACGTTTGAGACGCAGGAAAACCGCGAGGAAATAGGAAATCCTCGGCGGATGGACAGCCGAAACGAGCGGCGATCGTACAGACATCGATTTCGGTTTTCCACGACGTTGATCGCACCAACTGCGGCTCGGATTCGCTGGTGAATCGTGGCGTTCTTCGTGGTCGGCGGCATTTGCCGAGTGTCGCGCGGCCATTCGGGCCTAACCGCCTTGGTTGCCTGCTGACCGGTGGCTCACGCCACCGGCAGAGGCTGTGTCGGCCCTCTGGGCCTGACCGGATCCGGTAGCAGAACCTGATTCAGGGCCGAAGGCCCGGCACAGCCTCTGCCGGGGCCGTGAGGCCCCGGTCGAATGACGAGCAAAAGCAGCTCTACCCAACTCGTTGGCGGAGATGGATTTCTCGGAGCGAGTCCAGCGTGTCGGCTTCCATCGCGGACTTGTCCGAGCGGATGACTGCGATCTTGGGGTCTCGCAAACTCAATTCGCCGGTGACCTGGTCGCGAGCGATACCCTCGAACTTGATCGTCACCACGATCGACGGTCGCAATTCGATGCCGGGCCGCGCGCCCGATGCACTCGGACGCTCGATGCGAGTTCCCGTGGCCAAGCCTTCGCGCATGATTTCGCCTTGAATCTCGGCATCGCGAACTCGATCCACGCCCGCCACGTCGCCCACGATTTGATAACCGCCTTTGGCCGTCTTGGCTCCGATCACGTACGAACCAAACACCCCCGCGCGTTCCTTCTCGGTCACGGCGAACGTTGCACCCAGCAGAACCAAGTCCAAAGTGATTTCGGGCTTCCGCTTGCGCCAGTGAGGATCGCGAGCGGCCAGCAAATAGGGCGAGTTCAAATCCTTGGTGATGATGCCCTCGTAGCCTTGGGCTCGAAAATGATGAAACAGACGATTCAAGTCGTCCTTGCTGTTGGCCAGTTGGCCTTCCGAAACCGACAGCGGAATCGGAGTGCGAACGTTGGACAAACCGGCGAACAAGTTGCTGAGCCACTGCCGTCGCTGATTCAGCGGCAGGTTCGTGTGGTCGCGACCGTTCAAGTAAACGAGATCAAACGCCGCGAATTTCAACGACACCGGCTGCAACGTTTCTCCCTGCAACGCGGCATAGACTTCGTACACGCTTGCCGGCCGCACGCCCGCGTCCATGTCCAGCAGCGTGCCGTACAATTCGCCGTCCACGATGCAGTTCCGAGCGGGGATCAGCTTGATGCTGGCGTCGAGTCCCGGAATTTGCTCCAACCAATCGCCCCGGTTCCGCGTGTACGCTCCGCACAACACCGACCCCTGGTTGTCGGTCGACTTATGCAGCATCAGGCGAATGCCGTCGTACTTTCGCTCGACCCAAACCGGGAAGTGTTCGATGTCGTCCGTGGTGCCGCCGGCCAATGTCGGGCGAACCGGGACCAGCGGTTGCAGTTGGATCTTCTTCAGGCCGTCCACGCCTTCTTCGGTCAATACGCGAGCCACTTTGAATGCGTCGGTCAAAGCCATCGCATGCCCCACCTGCTCGGCGGGCGCGTCGAATTTCGCCGCCAGCAGATTCGCCAACATCGGCCCTTGGTACTCGAAACCCAACCCGGCTTTTCGCAGCAGCAGTTTGGCAATGAAATACGCTTCCAGTTTTCCGCAGCGAACGATCAACGACCGCAACACATTGAACTTCTGCGTCAGCCGAGTCTGGGGGATGAACCGCAGCGTCCGCACGACTTCCGCGGCCGAAAGCGGATTGTCGCCTCGCAGCGTGGGTCGGTTTTCCGCGAACAGCACGGCCACATCGCCGACACGCGTCAATCGATCCAAGAGGTCTCGCCGCGACGACATCTGCAACGACATCAGCAGTCGGAGCAAGCTGTCCCGCTGCACGGTGCTTTTCTTGCCGAGAAACACATCGCCGAGCACGCAGCCCAGTTTTTCCGTCAGAGTGAGCCCCACGTCCTTGTCGAAGAATTGGGCAACGAGCGTTTCGCGACCGGCGGTGTCCGGTGGCTCGTTGACCCGCAGACCAAACACTTGCGCGGCCTTGGTGGCATTCATCATGGACAGCGGCAGAAACAGGCCGCGACACAAGCTGTAGAACGGAATCGATTCCAGGTGAGTATCGAATTCGGCCGAGTCATCGTCCGCTTCCAATCGCTCGATCAGGAATTGCAGATGGAGCGGCAATTTGAGCGCGGATTCAAGGAACTCGGGATCCGTGTGCTTTTGGCCGATCGAGTTGGTGTATTCGGCGAGGTTATCGGCAGCCGAGAACCAGTTACGGACGTCATTCAGTTGGACCGTTTTCATCAAATCATCCGTCTTGGAAATTGGGCAGTTCGGTTAAGAACGCGTGCAAAAAACACTTCCCAAATCAAAGCGCCGATATATCGGCGCTTTCGTTTGGGAAGTCCGAGATTTATGGGACCACCAGATCGTCGCTCCAGACGTTGAATCTCCAAATGGTTTTTGCACGCGTTCTAAGTTAAACGAGCTTCGCTTCTTGAGCTTTTAATGTGCCATGTTTGATCGCGGGCAGAAGAGAATGGGGATCAAGCGACGCGAAACGCCCGGTACGAGTGCAAATTGAATTCGGTCCACAAAGCAACGGCAACAAGCGCGCGGTGTCTCGCATGGTTCCCATTCAAGTGACGGTGCATCCTCTCGGCTGGGCTCGCAACATGAGCGTATTTCAAGACCGAGCCCAACAGGTGCTCAAGACGCTGCGGTCGTACTTCGCCGGCGAGTAGAGACTGACCTACTGGAGCTGATTGCGACGTCATTTGTTTCGCAACTTGTCATGCTCTCCGTGCGAGCGGCTGATGAGGATGTGCCAGTAGCCACTAACGGATTGGAGAAATCAAGAACGGTCATGAGCGGCAAGGCGCTAGAAGCTATCTGAAAACGTAACCTGTGCTGCGGTCAGTACTTAAACGCCAGAGGCTGATGCTTGGG
>JAQBZS010000499.1 GCA_027622115.1 Planctomycetota bacterium
TAACGTGTTGAAAACGCTTGCTGTATAGACTCAAACCGCTGTCCGCGAATCGGGCTCGGCTATTTAGCCGGCGTCTCATTATTAAGTACAACAGCCTGTCCGCCGATCTCGACCCAACTCAGCTCGCCACCGCGATCTTCGCTGAGGAAGCGCCGATGAATTATCTCGACGAATGCACGGACAGGAACGACATCGATTCCGGCGAGTGGCGAGAACTCTGTGAATTCATGCCGCTGCTGGCCGAGGCGATCGCCCCGGCCTGTCTCACCACGCTGAACTACACGGCGTTGAGTGAGTACCTCTGCGGCGCGAGCCCAATTGCAGCAGATTACAAGCCCTTTGCTCAGGTTGGGACGAAGTTCAACTTGATCGCCAAGGCGGCCGTGGGTTTCGTTAAGGGGCTGCCCGTCCTGCGCGGGATATTGACGACTTCGACGCATTGGGACCGCTCGATTGTCCGGACGGACGTAACCGAATCGGTGGCTTGCCGCCTCCACCCGAACGGGGGGTCGGCCTGCGGGAAGGGGCTCCGCCCGGAAATGCTCAATCTGAAACTGTTATTGAAGCCTTCCGGCGCGGGCTGTCCCGTCTGTTGAACCCGGCGTCGGACGAGTTGCAAGGAGTGAAAGCCGCGCTCAGCGGCAAGGCGCGGCGAAGCATTTTCCTGTGCGTATTGTTTCCCCAGCGTCTGCGCGAAGCGGAATTCATCGAACTCAGGAGCGTTTTTCCTGAATTGATCCTGCTGGTCAGCGCAGTCGATGAGGAGCCTCCCGGGCACCACGATGTGCTGTACCAGATCAAGTGCATCCGTGAATTCTTCAATCCAGACAAACAACCGAGCTGAACATGAACAAGTACCGTGAGATCATCCTGTCTGAAGCCGATCCCATTGAACGCATCGTGCACCTGCTGTCGGATGACCAAGAGTGGGCTTTGAAGAGCGCCATGGCCGCCAACCGACCGTTGCTTGTTCGCGGCGAACCGGGGATCGGGAAAACGCAGTTGGCTCTGGCGGCTGCCAAAGACCCATTGCGACCAAGGCCCATCGTCACGTACGGCCACGGGATGTACGGCAGAAGATGTGCCTCTGAACGGCCTTCGTGCATTCACGAATTGGTCGAGACCCCTGTCGAAGTGAATCTCTGTCGTTGCGACCGTGGATGCTGCTTGCATACTCTGGCGTTGAATGGCTGGTCGAGCGAGCGAGCGTCGTAGCCGCGAACTTGTTCCGTGCGGGCTCACCAGTCCGGCAAATAATGCCAAGAGGGCAAATTGATGGAAATTCAGGGCTCAGCCGCACGGAGATGCGTGGTGGGAGACGCTTCATTACTCGGCATGGTGACAAACGGAAAAAGTTCCGTTCTACGACCGGCGCAAATACTCTTGGCGATGCTGTTCATCGGTTTCACCGGGCAACAAGTTGCCGCACAAGATCCGATGATCCGTTTTGGGGCCAAAGTGCCGCACGATGCGAAGCTTGTTTATCAGCGCGGGTTGCGGTTTCTGGTGGATTCGCAACTCAAGGACGGCTCGTGGGGTGACGGCGAAGGTCGCCAACCGGGCGTGATCGGACTGTGCGTGATGGCGTTCTTGGCCGTCGGTGAAGACCCCAACTACGGCCGCTACTCCGGCACGATTCGGCGAGCGGTTCGCAAGATGATCTTGATGCAGGATCCCAAGACCGGCTTCTTTCCCAGCAGCATGTACCACCACGGCTTTGCCACGCTGGCGCTGTCCGAAGTTTACGGCACATTGGACGAGTCGCTGTTATGGGATGGTTCCGAACCGACGGGTCGAACTCGCGGTGTGGGCCAGGCTCTCGAATTGGGGGTGCGAGCCGCATTGACGTCACAAAAAAGCAACTCGCGAGGTGCTTGGCGGTATTCGCCCAACGCCCGAGACGCGGACACGTCGGTCGCGGGATCCGTGTTGATGGGCTTGCTGGCGGCACGGAACGCGGGGATCGAAATCCCAGACACATCAATCGACAAGGCCATCACGTTCTACAAGTCCTGCACATCGAGTTCCGGCATCGTGGGTTACAGCGGCGGATTGGATGGTTTCGGGGAATCCATGAACCGCTCGGCGATCGCCACGCTGGTATTCGCGGTCAGTAAGCAAAAGGAGTTGCCGCAGTACAAATCCACGTTGGCCCACATCGCGAGTCGACTGACTCATGAAGAAAGCAGCTTCCCGTTTTACAACCGCTACTACGTGGCCCAAGCTCTCTTTCAGGGCGATTTTGACGCGTGGACCAAATGGAACCGAGAAACAATCCGCAAGCTCAAAGCCACGCAACTGGCGAACGGCAGCTTTCCCAGCGGACACGGTGCTGCCTATGGGACGTCGATGTCGCTGTTGGCACTTGCGTTGAATTACCGGTTCTTGCCGATCTACGAACGTTAGCCGCGTGTTGCACCGATGACTCTGCAAACAAACCCACAACTCGAATTGGCGTTTGACTACGTCCGCAATACGAATAAGTGCGTGTTTCTGACTGGAAAGGCGGGCAGCGGCAAAACCACCTTCCTGCACCAGATCAAGGACGATGGAACGAAGCGGCTGGCCGTCGTCGCGCCGACGGGTGTGGCCGCGATCAATGCCGGCGGGATGACGATCCACTCTTTGTTCCAACTCCCGTTCGGCCTGCATCTGCCCGGCGTCCAACGTCGCGGTGCCGACCACTATCGCAAAGTCTCTCGCAAAAAGATCCGGCTCATCCAAAGCCTCGATCTGCTGGTGATTGATGAAATCAGCATGGTCCGCGCGGATCTGCTCGACGCCGTCGATGAAATGTTGCGCCGCTACCGAGACCCGCGGCAGCCGTTCGGCGGAGCGCAGTTGCTCATGATCGGCGACCTGCACCAACTGCCGCCGGTCGTGAAACCGGAAGACTGGGACATGTTGTCCCGCTACTACGAGACGCCCTTTTTCTTTAGTAGTCTCGCTCTGCAACAGACGGATTACATTGCCGTCGAACTGAAGCACATTTTTCGCCAGTCCGACCCAGAATTCATCGGGCTGTTGAACAAGGTGCGAGACAACCGCTTGGACGAAGAATCGCTACGAAAACTCAACACCCGGTTCATTGCCGGTTTCCAGCCGCCTAGCAACGAGGCCTATATCACCCTCACGGCGACCAACGCGGCGGCCAACGAGATCAACGCCGGAAACCTCGCCCGACTTCAGGGCACCGAGCAGGTCTTTCGGGCGACGATCGAGGGCGAATTCCCGCCCAGCGCGTATCCGACGGAAGAGACTTTGAAGTTCAAGGTCGGTGCCCAAGTCATGTTCATCAAGAACGACACGGAATCCGAGCGGAAGTACTTCAACGGAAAGATCGGTCGCATTACGAAGATCGAGGATGAATTCATCTTCGTGCAGTGCCCGAATGATCCGCTCGCCATCGCAGTCGCCACCGCGGACTGGCAGAACACGAAGTACTCGCTGAACGAGGAAACCAAACAGATCGAAGAGGAAGTTCTGGGGATGTTTGTGCAATATCCGCTCAAGCTTGCGTGGGCCATCACGATTCACAAGAGCCAGGGGCTGACGTTCGAACGAGCCATCATCGACGCCCAGGCCGCCTTCGCGAGCGGGCAGGTTTATGTCGCCCTTAGCCGCTGCAAGAGTTTCGAGGGGATTGTGCTGCGGTCGAGGATCGGCGTCTCAAGCGTCAAGACGGATTCGCGCGTAAAGCACTATACCGCCGAAGCCGAGCGGAATTTGCCCTCCGAGCCCCAATTGCAACAAGCGAAACGTGAGTTCCAATCGACCGTCCTGCAGGAACTCTTCCGCTTCGACGTGGCTGCGGAACGAATGGAGCGATTGCGTTTCACGTACGCGGAACATGCCAATTCGCTGCCGCCACTGGCGTTGGACCAACTGCAATCGCTGGCGGAACAGGCAAGGGCGGACTTGTTCGAAGTCTGCCGCAGATTTGCGCCGCAGCTTGCCGAGTACCTTGCCCAAGACGTTATGCCAGACGCGAACGAGGCGCTCCAAGCCCGAATCAAGAAGGCGAGCACGTACTTTACGGAAAAGATCACAGGCCTAATGCAAGGGGCCGGCCAGCTTTCCACCGAAGCGGATAATCAGGATGTTGCGGCGACTCTCGTATCTCAACTCGATTCGCTGCAATTGGCTTTGTTTGTGAAACGCGGCTGCTTTGCCGCTTGCGGCGAGGGATTTAAGACGGAGGTCTACAATCGCGCCAAAGTGGACGCCGAGCTGGACTACACCAAAAGCCGGTCCGCGTCGCCGAAGCAGACGGTTGTCCCCAAGGGAATTTCGCACCCGGAACTCTATCGGCAACTGCTGCAATGGCGTCATGAAGCGGCCGAGCGGGACGGCGATACCGTAAGCCGTGTCCTTCCGAATCGTACCTTGAAGGAGTTAGTGACGCATTTGCCGACGGATAAGTCTCGGCTGCGACACATTCATGGGATCGGCAAGGCTCGATTGCAGCGCTACGGCCGGGAGCTTTGTAACCTCATCCAAAAGTTTCGCTCAGAGCACAAGATAGCCGCAAGTGAAACTGCCGAACCCAAACCCGAGCGTCAGTCGTCGGCCGCCTCGGAGACCAAACGTCACAGTCTGGCACTATTCCAGTCGGGTAAAAGTCTCGATGAAATCGCGACCGAGCGGCGTTTGGCGCGCAGCACAATCGAAGGTCATCTCTCGCACTTCATTGGTGTTGGCGAATTGGATGTTCATGCCATCCTGGATCGAGAGACGGTGGACACGATTCAGCGGTTCTTGAAGTCACAACCGGAAGCCGTTATTGCGGATGTCAAATCTCACTTCGGTGACAAGTACAGCTATGGTGTATTGAAGATGGTGATGAGCCACATGCTCAAGAACCAATCGCGATAGCCGGCCGGATGGCGTTCAACGTCCCGATCAGATCGACGGCGATCGCATCCGAGATTGGAACAGACGACAAAGCAGAAACGAAATGTGAATGTCGGTAGCATCAATCGGCTCCGCCACGATGTTACATCGCATCGTCGAACATCCGTAAAACAATGGGCACCGAATGACCGATAACTTTCGATCGCGCTTGCGAAACGGCGAAACGCTTCTGGGCACAATGGTCACGCTTTCCACGCCGTCCACCGCCGAGATTCTGGCGGACGTGGGCTTCGATTGGCTATTCGTTGACGGCGAACACGGTCCTCTTGATACGTCCGACCTACTGGCGATTCTGCAAACCGTGAGTCGCCGTGTGGCGTGCCTCGTGCGAGTCCCCGTTGCGGATGAAGTGTCGATCAAAAAAGTGCTGGACCTCGGTGCGGCCGGTGTCATCGCTCCGCAAGTCAACACCGCCGAACACGCGGCCAACGTGGTGAGTTGGTCGAGATACTCGCCGGTCGGAACGCGCGGAGTCGGGTTGGCTCGTGCTCATGGTTACGGGTTGCGATTTCAAGAATACGTCGAAACCGCCAACGAAACGGTGTCCGTGGTCGTGCAGGCGGAACACGCGCGGGCGGTCGACAACATCGAATCGATCGTCAAGGTCGAAGGCATCGACGCCATTCTGCTTGGGCCGTATGACTTGGCGGCCAGCCTCGGAAAAATGGGGCAAGTGGACGACCCCAAAGTGGTGGCGGCCATCAAGCATGTCACACAAACGTGTCGGGCGGCGGGAGTACCGTTGGGCATGTTCGGTGTCACGGCGAAGGCGCTCACACCGTATCTTGAATGCGGCTACACGCTCATCGTCGGCGGAGTCGACACACTGATGCTCGGCACTTCGGCGAAGCGAATGCTGTCGGATCTGCGAGCGAACTTGACGGCAAATTCGTCAGACTCGACAAGTTCGGACTAGAAGCTATCTGAAAAAGGGGTCTGGCTTAGGGACGAAGCCGAAACAACTTGAACAATTAAGGGGCGACGCTGAAATTAAACCGGCATTTGATGT
>JAQBZS010000500.1 GCA_027622115.1 Planctomycetota bacterium
TCCACCCGGTCGACCTTCCGATCCGCCGCCGCCCCGACGCGGTTGTCGCTCGAAGTTGTCTGCACCTTGCCGGCTCCCGCGCTGACGGTCGTTTCGGTCTTGGCGTTCAAACTGTTTTTCGATCGGCCGGTCCTTCAGGAAGAACGGCCGGCCTCCTTGACCGATGTGTGCCAAGGCGGCCGCAATCATCTCGATCGGTTTGTCGGATTCCTCCGCGTATTCCGAAATGATCTTCTTAAACAGCGTCAAGTCGTCATTCGCGGTGACGTCGGTGATGCGTTGTTTGAATCGCTGGATCCGCATCGCGTTGACGTCATCCGACGTGGGCGGTTGGACGACTTCAATCGACTCCTTCGTCGCCTGTTCGATGAGTCGCAACTTGCCGCGTTGCGTGATTGCCAGAAAAATGATCGCCTCGCCTTTGCGACCGGCGCGTCCAGTCCGCCCGACTCGGTGGATGTACGATTCGCCGTCTTGGGGCACGTCGTAGTTGAAGACATGGCTGACTCGAGTCACGTCGAGGCCGCGTGCCGCCACGTCGGTCGCCACCAAGATGTCCAGGTGACCCGACTTGAGTTGGTCGATCGCACGTTCGCGGGTTTTCTGAGGCATGTCGCCATTGAGCGCGATCGCTCGCAGCCCTTCACGATTCAATCGCTCGGCAACGGTGACTGTCGCTTCCTTTGTCTTCGTGAAGACGATCACTCCGTCGGTCTCTTCGACTTCCAGAATTCGCGTCAGCACGTCGATTCTGTCTCGCGGCGCGACATACAACGCCCGTTGCCGAATCGACTCGGCCGTCATCGCTTTCTTCTGGATCGTGATTCTGGCCGGATCGTGGAGGTAACGCTGAGCGATATTGCGAATCGGAGGCGGCAACGTGGCCGAGAAGAGTGCGATCTGGCGTTGATCGGGGGCTTCGTCGAGCACGAATTGCACGTCTTCCAGAAACCCCATGTTCAACATCTCGTCGGCTTCGTCCAGCACCAGGCAGTCGATGCCGCTGATGTCCAGCGTGCCGCGTTTGATGTGATCGATGACTCGGCCGGGCGTGCCGACCACAACTTCGACACCGCGCCGCAGTTGCCTGAATTGAATTTCGTAGTCCTGCCCACCGTAGATCGTCGCCACGGAAAAGCCCGGCAGGCCGCCGGCATACTTGGTGAACGATCTGCCGACTTGAATTGCCAATTCACGAGTCGGCGCGAGGACCAACACTTGAGGTTTCCGACGGCCGATTTCGATTCGCGACAGGATCGGCAAGGCGAATGCGGCCGTCTTGCCGGTGCCGGTTTGCGATTGCGCCAACACATCTCGGCCTTCGAGCATGTGCGGAATAATCTGTGCCTGAACCGCAGTTGGAATTTCGTAACCTGCGATTTGCACGGCCTGCTGCACTTCTTCGCGAAGGGGCAGGTCGCGAAACATGATTGGGCCGGGTACTTCTTTGGCCTGGATTTCCGGATCGGCGGTCTTCACGACAGGTTCGACGATTGCTTCAGTAGCGATTTCCTTCGCCGGCGCGGCGGCGGATTCCGCAACCGTTTCCATGATTGGCTCGCTGACAGGTTCATCAACGGGTTCGACAGCGGCTTCAGTGATTGGAGTCGCAACACGTTCTGCCGATGGTCCGGTGACTGTTGCTGCAACCGGGGCACAATCGGTTTCAGACGCGAGATCCGCGATTGTTTCTTGAATGGATTCAATCGCCGTCGTTGCGGCAAATTCGACTCTGGTTTCTGTTTCCAGTTCGGTAACCGGATCCTCGACGGATTCAATCACGGTTTCGGCGATTGGTTCAGACTGATGGCATTCGGCAACCAACGGCTGGTCACGGCACTCGGCTTCGATAACGGCTTCAGCGTCAAGATTGGCAACGGGTGTTGCGACAGCCTCTGGAACCGGAACTTCGACAGCAGGTGCTTCGACAGTCGCTACAACCGGAGCTTCGGCGGGTGTTTCAACAGCTAGCACAACCGGGTCATCAACAACTTCTACTTCCACAACGGGGACACGAGCCGATTCAATAACTGCGACTGCGACCGGTTCGTCCGCAATTGGTTCGGCAACCGCTCCTGTCGACGTCGATATCGGATCGATCACATCCGGCTGATCGAGAGACGTTTCCTCGGCTGGTGAGTCTGCGACGCCGCCATCGCCGACTTCCGGATACGCGGGCTCGGAGGGCAACTCGACAATCGGCTCGGGCATCAACGCAAACGTCGACATTTCAAACGACGACACGAAGGTGTCGAACGGTGAATAGAACGCATTCATGCTGGGCATTTCTGGGGAATTCTGGTCCGACATTCAATTCTTCCAATCATGTGTGCTCACCGAAGTCAGTCGACAACGGCGGCGCGGTCCGGTGCGCGAGCGTCAAAAATCAAAACCGTGACGGGGCGTGCGCATCATTTCGTGAAAACACAAATAGCGACGCCGCTTCGTTCACCCGGTTGGTTCTCGACCTCGGGGTAATGCCCCGGTGAGAACCGTGGAAGACCTGTCGCTTGAGAGCCGGTCAGGGATTCGCCGCCAGTGCGCGACATCCTGCGTCGGCCAACAAGGCCGAATCAATTCGAAGCTGTGTTGACTTCGAAGGCTCAATACTTTCCACAAGCTACATGAAATACGCAGCAATCGAAAGGGGATGACTCGTCGGAACATCACAATTCCGCAGAACCGCAGTACGTTGCCGATTTACGCGTCAAACTCTTCGTAACCAATTGCTTCAGGTTTCCCCACGAATTCAGGACGACGACGACTGCCAATTCGTGGTCGTCCTGAATTCGTGGGGCGCTCGTTGATCCAAACTGGGCAACGTCAAGACTAAGCTTCGAGTTACTCGGATCGCCGATCTTGCTTCATTGCCACAAGGACTGATTTCAAATGCCCAAAGTCAAGAGCCTCTCCCTCAATTCACTCAACGCGCCACATCAAGAACTGCTGACCTCAGCGGGTTTCGAAGTGGAATTCGCCTCGCCGGGCGTGAACATCTTCAACGAAGACGCACTGATCAAGGAATTGCAGGGCTGCCAAGCCTCGGTCGCCGGTTCCGAGCCGTATTCGCCGAAGGTGCTCAAGGCCTGCCCCGAATTGCGAGCCATCTGCCGCACGGGCGTCGGTTTTGACGCAGTTGATCTCCCCACGTGCGACGCACAAGGAATCGTGGTCACAACCACTCCCGGCGTCAATCACCATGCGGTGGCCGAGCACACCATTGCGCTCTTAATGGGAGTCGCTCGCGGTTTTCCGGAAGTCGATCGCCGCGTCCGCGAGAATCGCTGGCAACGCGCGGCTCGACCGCGAGTCATGGGCACCACAATCGGCATCGTGGGGCTCGGCCGCATCGGCAGCCGGTTTTCCGAGTTCATGAAGCCCGGGCGAGCCGTCGCCACGCGAGCTGTCGGGCTCGGCATGAAGGTCGTGGCGTTCGAGCCCTATCCGCAACAAGAGTTTGTCGAGACCTGGCGGATTGAACTTGTCGAACTCAACGAACTCTTCGCGAAGTCGGACTATGTCACGTTGCACTGTCCGATGTCGGCTGAAAACCACCACCTGATCAATGCAAACTCGCTCAAGAAGTTGAAAGCGGGAGCCGTGTTGATCAATACGGCGCGAGGTCTACTGATTGACGAAGTCGCCCTGTACGACGCCCTCAAGTCCGGCCAACTTCGAGCCGCAGGCTTGGACGTCTTCGAAACCGAACCATTGCCGCTGGACAGCCCCTTGCTGGAATTGGACAACTTGTTGACATCCAACCACATCGCCGGTCTGGACAATGAATCGCACCTCGACACATTCACAATGGCGGCGGAAACCATCATCGACCTGCATCACGGCGGCTGGCCGAGTCACTGCATCCAAAACCTTGCGGGCGTAACGGATTGGAAATGGTAGTTTCGGCGATTACCGCCAAGCCCAACCTGGGCATGTGTCACAATTCCCTGGCGAGGGAACGTCGTCTCAAATTTGCGTAACGCGGACAGCAGCGGCGTGATTTTGGTTGTGTCCCAGATGATGTCGTTGCCGATGCCGAAATAGACGTGGCTCAGATAATTACGGGAGGACGCAATATCCCGCGCGACTTTCGCAGTTCCGCACGAATTGCCGTCTGAGTGGCAAGTTCAACGTCGCGCCCCAGTTGATCTTCCAAGTAGGTCTTGAGGCCGAAGAACGCATCAAACGTCGCCGGGTCATTGAATTCCACCAACACATCAATATCGCTTGCGGCGGTCGCTTCGTCTCGCCCCACCGAGCCGAAGATCGCGATTGATGTCACTCCAAACCGCTGGGCAACTTCGGCGCGTTCGCGTTTCAGAACGTCAAGTATGCTCTGCCGGTCGTTGGACATGGTCACTTCCTGTGCTTCAAGTCCAAGGGGAGGGACGGTTTCTGCTATCGCTCGCCTTTTCTGATCACACTCAACACTGTCGGAACGGACGTGATTCTCAGTGCGGGTAGGGTGAGAAGTCCCTGATCGTCGATCTTGCCTTCTCCTTTGGCTGTTCCGAAAGTCCAATGGAACATGCCACCGGGCCTGAGTTTGAAGTTTTGTAGTCGGCGCAACGTGACGTCGGCGCCGGCTGCTTTCGGAACGTCAAACCGTGTCTTCAACTCCGATGCGCTGACCAGTGAGAGTGACATTTCGACCTTCTCCGTCGAGTCGTTGAGATTCTTCCAGCGGAAGAACGCGTTGACCTGACCGGCAGCGGACGTTTTCAATTCATTCGGCCAGGGCAATTCCGAGTTGCCAGTGGCATTCGTGAAGACCGCATACGCCTTGTTCTTTCGGATGCTCAGCCAGTCGAACGAATCGATCAGGTCGTTCACTTTCATGATCTGAGCCGAATTGTTGGCGTGTCCAAACGGTCCCCAGTAGAAGAAGAGCGAGTACCTGCGGTCATTCATCGCCGTCACAAACCGATCGTGGCCGGCGGACCAACCGTCGTTCTGCGCGGAGTAGTCGATGCAAACCGGTGGCTCGGGCAGTACGACGATTTCCGGCACCGACTGCGGCGGAAAGTACATCCGCTGGGAAACATGCTCGATTCCCGCCGGAACATTGGCCTTGATCGCCGCAAACACGTCGCCGTGGCGCATGCCGATGCCAAGCGTCCCGCTGCCGCCCATCGAATTGCCGCTGAGGTACACACGGTTCGGGTCGATCTCGTATTTCTGCATGACCCACTTCACGGTACCGATCACGCGTTTCTCGACGGGCATCATATCGCCGCCGGAATTCTTCTTGATCAAACGCTGATCCCTGCCGTGCATGCCTCCCCACCACCAATCCTGAGCCTGGTGTTTGCGGCAATCGACGTACAGCGCATAGTGGTCGTCCGGAGAACGATAGATGTCATGATTGCCGATCGTACGAGTGCAATTCACGCACGAGATCACATCATGTCCGGCCGAATGCAGCACGACATACAGCGGAGCATTCCCGTGATCCTCCTTGGGATGCATCACGACGAACGTATCCTGCTGCGGAGCCGCATAGCCCCATTCCGGCTTCACGCCGGCTTCAAACGTCTCCATCGACCGCCCATTGATGGCGGCGATTTTGGACGCAACTTTCGTCGGAACCCACGCCTTGTCCTGCGCGTGAAGCGTGGACGAGACGAGGAACAACAGAACAAGCACGGCGGTTTTCATATCAGTCCTTAAAGCAGGAATTGTCTATGGCTTGGATTCGGCTAGGCTAGAGTCTTTCATTGGACAGGGCCACTACGGCGTTCGTTCGTTGAACCGCACGCCGCAGGCACGCGCGTTTGAGGAGTGAAAACGCGTCTCATCAGTTCTTGGTAGTTTCGACCACGAGATGTCCACAAACGCGCGTGCCGACGGCGTGCGGTTAAACGAGCGACATTCATGCCGAACGAAGTGTCGCTGTCCAATTATTTATTCGGTTCGAATGGT
>JAQBZS010000501.1 GCA_027622115.1 Planctomycetota bacterium
CTTCGCCCTTGCGAATCGGGCGGTCGGACACGAAGTACACGAATGCACCGACCGGGTCGACAAACGGTGCCCCTTCGTTGGATTCGGGGAGATTGAGTTCCTCAAGCGGTCGAGCGACATGCCACTCGTGTTCGTCGGATTTGCGGGTCGCGTCATAGAGGTCGAACTTATTGAGCCCCAAGTCGGCTCGCAGCGTGGTCGTCCACTGTTCGCGCGGATCGCCGGTTGCGTGTTCGACGACCATGCGGTGCGTGCGTGCGGATCGGTTGCTGGCGAAAAACAATCGCGTGCCGTCGTGCAGAATGGCTGGATCGTATTCGTGGGCGGGGCTGTTGATTTTCGGCCCCAGGTTTTCGGGCTTGCTCCATCCGTTCTCGGTGCGATGCGAGACATAGATGTCGAAGCCGCCGTAACCGCCTTCGCGATTCGAATACAAGTAGAGGGTTTGACCGCCCTGCTGGATGACCGGGCCGATGTCGTCGGACTCCGTGTTGAGTTCAGCAACGGGTTCCGCGGGCTGCCATGTGTCGTCCACCATTCGCGAGCGATAAATATCGGCCTTGCCGGTGCTCTTGCGGAGCGTGAAGTAGAGGACCGATTCTTTCTCGTCGACGGCCGGTCGAATCAAGCTGTCGCGAGCCCCCGCATTGGCAGCACGTGGTTCGACTGGAATCGCGGGCGACCAGATGACGTGTCGAGGATTCGGCACGCCTTCGCCGGAAAACGAATGCTTCCCGTCGAGGGTCACCATTCGCTCTGTGTGCCGAGGCACAAACCACCACAAGCCGACTACCACACTTGCAACCGCGATTAACCGTAGAACCCAGCGAGACATCGTGTCATCCCTTCGCAGAAGTTGATGATTCGGAGTCGGGTCTTTATGCGATCATGGCTTCTTCTCCAGCACCGTACACGTGTAATCCACGTCGTGCAGTTTGCAGAGGCCCATGATGTTCAGAGGGTATCGGAACTTGACGTTTTCGTCGGCCCGAATCTGGACCTTGCCCCGACCATTCTTGGATTCCGTTTGAATAATGTGGCTCAGGCCCTCTTTGCTGACCGTCTTGCCCATCACGAGGTACTCGCCCTTCTTGTTCACATTGACGACCAACTCTTTCGGCCCCATTGCCATTGGCGTGGCCTTGAGCACCTCGGCGATTTGGATGGACATGTCCTTTTCTTGCTGATCGAACTTCGTGGCGACGAGGAAGAAAATCAGCAGCAAGAACACGATATCGATCACGGGCGTCAGGTTGGGGCCTTCATCGACGGCTTGTGATTGCGGGAGTCTCATATCGATCTATTTTCAGTGAGTGGGATGGTGTTTTGGCAGGGATTAGGGTGTGTAAGACGGGCACTCTTGCCCGTCTCGGTGTAAGACGGGCACTCTTGCCCGTCTCGGTGTAAGACGGGCACTCTTGCCCGTCTCGGTGTTGGACGGGCACTCTTGCCCGTCTCGGTGTTGGACGGGCAAGAGTGCCCGTCCTACGGCAGATTGGGGTTCAAGCTTCAACGGACCAATTGATGCCGTCGATCGAGTCGACGCGAAGAACTTGCTCGGCAATGTTTTCAAGACCGCTGACTGATGCAACTTTCTCAACACGTGCAACGACTCCCGCGTTCAGTTCGCCAAATTTGGCCTTCATGAGAGTCAGCAGCATCTCCCGTCGACCTTCTTGTTGACCCTCGTGTCGACCGATGTTGATGAGATCCTTGCCCGATTGAGTATCACGTAGATCCGGAAGTTCGCCGAGTAACATGTCTTTCTTGCCCATATGAGTCAGCCGCTGTTCGACCCAATTCACAAACACGTCCAACAGTGTCGCCGTCAATTGTTCGTTCAATCGCCGTCCGAGCATAGATTGTCGGATCCTCCTGAAACTGAAATTCGAGCACCGTTAGTTTCTCGTCGACTTTCACCGGAACAATCACGGCATCCGCTGTTTGATCGATGGACTTCAAAGCGATCGACTTCAACTCACACTCGCCCGGAGACTCCTGCTGGATCAACTCGAATAACCATTGAGGATAAGCCGAAAAAATCGCGTACAACTGCTTGTCAGTTTTCATGATGTTGGCCCGTCAAGCTGCGGAGCCGGTCGGTCAGGATTCTGCCCCGACAAGTTCGGACGGAGACGCGGCGTACTCAACTGTCTCAGTATTCGCCTTTGCGTTCGCCGAAACGGAACGTGACTCTCGTTGCCCCGAGTCCACTTGGAATTCCATGCGAGTGAAACTCGGAATCGTTTGCAGCAAGCAGATGTCGATCTCACGGAAATAACGGTCGACTCGCCCATTGAGCATCGCCACCAACAACAAACACGGGATCGCGATCGTCAATCCGCCAGCGGTCGTCAGCAGAGCCAGATAGATTCCTTTCGCCAACAACTCGGCCTTTCCGAGCCCCTCTTGGCTGGAAATCTGAAACGCAAAGATCATGCCCACGACCGTGCCCAACAGGCCGACCAATGGTGCCGTGCTGCCCACCACGCTCAGTGGCCGGTTCTTGGCTTGCAGCGATGTGATCTCGCGAACCGCTGCGTCTTCCATCGACTTCTCGACTTCCGGTAATGCTCGACCGGCGCGCTTCACGGCGGACTGCAAAATCAAATGCGCTGGCGAGTCACCGGCGTTGGCGAGTCGACTGAATTGATCTTTGGAATCCTGCTGACTCGAAATCAGTGTCTTGAGTGATTGTTCGAACTCAACCGGCAGAATGTTTGCCCGTTTCAAATTGATCAGTCGCTCGATCGCCACCGTGGCCGCATAGATCGAGAACGCCGCCAAGCCAAGATAGAAGAAGATGGAAAACCACTCGCTCGTGTTTTCCGGCCACTTGAAGATCATGTTTCCCAAGGACTCAAGCGTGGCGCTTTCGGGGACGGCTTCTTCCTCTTCGGCTTCGTTCGCTTCATCCGGTTCGTCTTCGATGCCGGTTTTGTCGACCTTCGGTTCCTGCGCTTGGATTGAAGGTGGCCCGTTTGCGATCAAAGCGAGGATGACGAGCAATATGCCCGTCCAGGCGGTCAGTCGAACGAACGCGAGCTTATTCTGCATGAGTGATATTCCTGAATGATTCGAAACGTCGCAGAAGCACGGGATCATTGTGCCGTGACCGCTCGGGACCATCGTCCCAAGCTACGGTCGAGACGCCTTACTGCAACCCTTCGATTTGCTTCTTGGCTTGTGCGACGAGTTCGTGCTGCGGGTGCTTTGTCACGATCTCTTGGAAGTACTCTTTCGCCTTCGCGGTGTTCTTGAGCTGCACCATGCACTTACCTGCTTCAAAACGGGCTTGTGCCTGCCACTCTTCGTAGGCGTATCCGGTGGCGACTTCCAAGAAGTTCACGATGGCGTCTTCATACTTAGCGCCGGCGAATTTGATCGTCCCGATCATGAACCGAGCCTTCGCGGCGGTTTCCGTTTCCGTTTTCGTGGTGATGAACTCGTAGAGTTTCTCCGCTTCGGCAAGCTTGTTCTGTTTGTGCATCGCGTAAGCCTGACCGTAGCGTGCTTCGTTGATTTGCTCGAACGCGGGGAACGCGGCAATCAGCGCGGTGAAGTGTTTTTCGCTCACCGGCCAATTGTTCTGTCGCTTGGCACAATCACCGGCACGGAACAACGCCATGTCCCAGTACTTCTCGACCTTCGCCGTGGCGACGAGTTCGAACAACGGCTGGGCTTTCACGAAATCATTCTGCTTGAAGTAGCACTCGGCCGCGAAATACTGAGCCGGACCAAGCAGCTTGCCTTGCGGGTGCTCCTTGATTTGAGCCAGCAAGGTTGCGGACGCCAGCGGGAATTTGTCTTGCCGAAACTGCACGTCGCCAAGCTTGTACTGCAACTTTTCTTTCAACTCGGGCGCCTTGGCCTTGGTGACGCCGGCCGCATAGGCCGTTTCCGCGAGCGCGAATTTCGGATCCTGCTGGGCCTTTTCCTTCAGCAATTCCGCCGCCGCTTCATGAAAGCTGCCGATGCGGAAATAGCTCTCGGCCACGAGCATGCTGTCCGGTCGTTTCGCCGCCAAAGTCTGGAAGGCCGCGATCGCTTCCGCTTCGCGTTTTTCAGTCAGCAACGCGTGCCCAAGTTCGTAATAGGCCGTGTCGATTCTCGTGTAGTCCGGTTTCGCTTTGTCGAGTGCATCGAGCGTCGCCGTGGCTTGCGGGAATTGTTTCTGACCGATCTGACACAGCACGATCGTGAACTGGGCATCGAAGACTCGGTCGCCCGTCGGTTTGGTGGCGAGAAACGCCAACAGGTCGGCTGCCGCTTCGGGATACTTCTTCGTCCGATGATGGACCAAGCCCCGCAAGAAACGTCCGTTGGCGATGTCCTCTTTGGTGGTATCCGTCGGCGCCGTGGCGATGAGCTTATTCAGCGGCACCAACGCGTTCACGAAGTCTTCCTTCGCGAAGTGCGATGCTCCAAGCTGCAGATTCGCCGGCACGACAAAGTCGCTGGTTGGAAACATGGTCACGACCTGATTGTAAAACACGATCGCCGGGTCGTAGGTCTTTTGTTCTTGAGCGATTTCGCCGAGCTGATACGTGGCTTGCGGTCGCAATTTGCTCTTGGCGTGTTGAGCGTTCAATTGAGTCAACCACTTGGTGGCGTTGGCCAAATCCTTGAGTGCTCGATAACTCTGAGCCCCTTCGAGCAGGACTTCGTCGTTGCGGTCCCAGGTGGGGGCGACTGCCAACGCGGCTGCGAATGCCGTGACACTCGGTTGGTGCCGAGCGGCGGACGAATGGCTGCGTCCGATGAACAACTGAGCCTGCGCCTTTTGTTCCGGCGTCGGCAGCTTGGCCAACTGCGGCGTGAGATACGCCACGGCCTCGTCAAACTTCTTCGCCTTGAACAGGCAGGCGCCGATGCGGATGTGCGATTGCGGCGCCTGTGCGTGTTCGGGGTATTTCGTGACCAACTGCCGATACAACGCTTCCGCTTTGGTGGTGTTGGCGGCTTCGGTCGCCGGATCGGCGAGCAGCAAATAGCCTTCGCCCGCGATGTGAATCACCGACGGCGTGAGTTCGTGGTCCTTGAAGTCCGCATTGGCCAAGAACTGTTCGGCCTGCGTGCGAGCGGTGACGTATTGCTCCAGGCCAAGATTCGACAACGCCGACATGTAGAGCGCCTGACCGGCCAGTTGATGCTTGGGGTTCTTGGTGAAGAAGTCCAAATACAGCGGCGCGGTTTCCTTGCGTCGTTCCGGAATGTCGTACAACGCATCAATGCGGGCGATTGCCAGATACGGCACGAAGTCGCCTTGCGTGAACGCCTTGGTGCCGTTGTCCAAGACCGTAAACGCCTCCAGCGGCTTCTTCTCCTTGAGCAGCGTGCGTCCGAGCCAATAGGTGGCTTCCGGTGATTCGGGAGACTTGGCTGCGGCCACGGCCTGCAACTGCGTCTTCGCAGCGGGCACGTTGTTGGAGAGGTAATACGCTCGTCCGGCAGCCAACTGAGAAGCGGCCTTGTAAGCGCTCTGTGGGAATTTCGTCAGCAATTGCAAAAAGACTTCCGGCGCCTTGTCGTTCAAACCCTGCTCGACTCGGCATTGCCCCTGTCGCAGCAACGCGAAGTCAGCCAGTTTATAATTGGGAATTGCAGCGGTGATCCCGAATTCTTTTTCGGCTTCGACAAACTTCTTGGCGTTGTACAGCGACATCCCCAATCGCAGTCGGATCTCCGGACCAAGTTCATGTTTGGCGAATGCGGCGTTGGCCAGGAATTTGCGATACGTGGCCGCAGCATCGTCGTACTTCGCGAGTTCCTGCTGCGTGGTGCCGAGTGCGTACAGCGAGTCGGCCAAGAGCGGACTCTGCGGGTAGGTCGTCGTCAGTTTGCCGTACGCGGCGACGGCCTGTTCGGGCTGCTTCGCGTTGAAGTGGGCTTCGCCCTGGAAA
>JAQBZS010000502.1 GCA_027622115.1 Planctomycetota bacterium
TGAGCCGTTGGCCGTAAGGCCTCGGGCTAGCGCGGTGCCCGGCCGCTTACGCGTCACGGCTCACAACTCTCGAACCATTGGGCGTTAGCCGCTAGCGCCTTGCCGCTCACAAACGCATCAGAAACTCGCCGCGGCCGTCGACACATCCGGAAACACTTCGAAGTGCATTTCCATGTCGGTGACCTTAAGAATGTCCCGCAACAGTGGATTTGGTGCAGCCAGTTTGAGACTGCCGCCTCGGACCAAGAAGTCGTCCTGATAATCGAGTAGCAGCTCCAAACCTTCGCTATCCACTAACGGAATGCGTTCCAAATCCAGCACCACGCACGGAGCGCCGTTGTCGCGTGCGGAATCCAGTAAACTCGTCAAATGCGCAGACGTATCGCGGTCAATCGGTTCCGTTCCCGTAATGACATCCACGTGCCCTTGTCGAAAGTTTTCAAACATTGGTTGGTTGGCCCGATAAGAAGTGAAGTCGCACAAAAAAAAAGCCTTGACGAGGTTTCCCATCAAGGCCCTGAACATCAACAGGTCGCCCGCGATGTCCGCTTGACTTAGAGATTGTCATATCCGGTGAAGTTGATAATCAGTTCACCCGTCAGGTTGTCGTAAGCCCAAGATTGAGTTCCACTGACGGTCAACGCCGCACCGGACGTCTGCACGCGGACGGTGTCATCCTTATTGCCGACCGGGCAGGTCGGGAAGGACTTACCACGCAAGAACGTGTCTAGGCCGGCTTTGAACGTCGCTTCGTCGGTACCGGGATAGCTGCCGTTTTCGGCCTTGTAGAGTTCGATGGCGTCGCGAATCACGGACAGCGACTGTTCGGCGCTACTATCCTTGGCTTCGTTGGCGGTATCAAACATCTTCGGAGCGGCGGCGGCGGCCAAAATGCCGATGATCAACACGACCACCACCAATTCGACCAGTGTGAACCCACTTCGTCGTTGCTGCTTGTTCTGAGTACGCATCGTTGTGTCCCCTCAATTTGGATGAACCTCTTGGCCTCGAGACCCAGTCGAGACCGACAACCCGTGAGCGAGCCTTACACCCCGTCGAGCACCATCAACCGACCCATGTCAATGGATTCGAGCCACGACTTCGGCCTCGGCCCGCTCCTTCAGGTGAATCACTCACTGAACCTAATTGAACCTACGTCGGGTTTTTGAGGGAGGCAAATGACTGCGTTTGAATTCGGAGGGATTGCACTCACACCGAGCTGCAAACCGGCAGAATCGTCGCATTCGACGGTCTTGGGAACGCTTCCAGGCACGGAAACGAAATTGCGGTCGGGTTTCCTGACGCACCCTTCAGGTGGCGATGTCTCGGATGAACGTGGATACGACATCCACCACTTTTCCCATTTGGCGCCGCAGGCCGAGCCGCCCGCACCGGAAGAAATCGCGTCGCTGATTAGCGATTGTCGATGGAGTTGGAGGAGATGGACACGCTGATCGGTATACTCGAAGTCGATTTTCACCGAAGCGAACGCGTTGAAAGCAGTGCGTCAGACTGTGCGCGAAGCCTGACTGCCACTTCGACGATCGCGTTACCGGACGAATTCAGGAGTCCACGAATGTTCGACCGTATCGTTTGCGACCCCGATATCCTGACCGCAAGCCGATCGTCAAGGGAACTCGGATCAGCGTGAAAATCATCCTGGAGTGGCTGGGCAGCGGAGCCAGCCGTAAGGACATCGTCCAGCAGTATCCGCACCTCACGGTGGAAGACGTCGAACAGGCGACAGCGTTCGCCGCGTCGTCGTTTCGCAACGACGTTGTTGACGTCGGATGGGGCTGAGGAAAGGCCAGCACGCGGAAACGGGGCAACAGTCGGCAAGATTGCGAAACGATCAACACGATGGCCGGCACTCCCAGTTGCCGTGAAATGAGTCGCTTGTTTGAGAATTCTCTGAAATTCAGCGGAGCTTCATGATCGCTTAACACTCGGCCCTAGACTTCGTGACGTCGCGGCGACGAGCGGTCGGACCTGAGAACACCAACCGCCGCCGCTGCAACGAACATCGACGGTCCTTTGGTCAGGCGGCGATCCGGCGTTTCCCAAGCCACAAACAAGGCAGGCGGCGCCGATCGATCCCGTCGATCAATGCAGGTCGCCGATGGAAAAAAGAGTCCGCCTCGGCCCAAGTTTGCACGCCCGGCCAAGACGGACTCCCGATCGAAATGCGGACGGTGGGTCCGCATTTCGCGTTCATCATGCTCGCACTTAGGAGATTTGTAATGCAAGTTGTCCTCGAACCGCACAGAGTCACTCCGCGTCGTGTTGCTATTCGAGCCGGGTTTACCTTAATCGAATTGCTCGTCGTGATCGCGATCATTGCCCTGTTGGCGGCACTGATCATCCCGGCCGTCATGTCCGCTCGCGAAGCCGCGCGTAGCACCAACTGTAAGAACAATCTGCGTCAATTCGGTATCGCGCTTTCGGCATTTGCTGAAAAGGATCCTTCCGGCCGCATGTGTACCGGAGCAATGGATTGGAAGCGCGATGGCAGCCCCGACCATTGGGGCTGGGTGGCGGACGTGCTTAAGGTCAATGGCGGCCGACCGGGCGATATGCTGTGTCCGTCGAATCCATTGCGTGGCATTGAAAAACTGAACGACCTGCTGGGCAAGGACACTTCCGGTTTGAGCGCCATGCCCATCGATCGAATCGGCGTCGGCAAATTGGGAAATGCGTTACTCAACACGCCGGTCGGTGCGGAACGGGTTCCGTTGGTTGCCGAAGCGATTCGTGGCGGAGTCAACACGAATTATGCGTCCAGTTGGCATATGGTCCGCGGGGGTGCTCGTTATGTGCCGGGTGCGAATACGGTATTGATGGTCGAGACTTCAGGCGGCTTTAAGGACTTCCAAAACGGGACCGGTCCCTTAACGACCCGTGACATCGACAGTGCCGACGTTCCGTCCAGCAACATCCCCATGTTGGCGGACGGTGCTCCCGGTGATGCGGATGAAGCCGTCCTCAGCGCGACAATCAACAACGAGTTGAGAGCTGGCTCGCGACTGGCGGAATCGTTCAACGATGGTCCCGGCTGGTGGAACGGTGCGGGCGTGAAGTTGCTCAGCAAAGAAGCGGTACCAGTCGCTTCCACGATTCCGCGCCAGTTTCCTTCGTCGGGAACGGTCGTGACGAGTTCGAACGAACCGTCGTTTGCCTCGGCAACCGCTTGGTCGCAGGGCAACAAGCTCATATTGCAGGACACGCGGGATTGGTTCGCCGTGCATGGCGATACGGCCAATATCTTGATGGCCGACGGCAGCGTGAAACAGTTGGTGGACCGCAACGGCGACGGCTATTTCAACCCAGGGTTCCCCGTGGTGGATGGCGGCAATGCATCAAAAACTGTCGGCTACACGGACGGCACGACGGAGATCAATGCCTTCGAAGTCTTCACCGGCTTGAACCTCAACAACAAGCAGTTTGAGAAAGACACGTTCGAAGCACCAGGTAACTGATCGGTCGACCTGCCAGAGTGTCGGGAGTCTTTTCTCGGCGAGAGATCAATGGTTTCATGAAACCGCTCAACCGAGAAAACTCCCGACCCCGTTCGCTCGTGTTCTGATTGCAGCCCTGTTGCGTCGTGCTACAAGTCCGAGAATTTCAGGACGACAACGAAAATGTAGCCGCCTCGCCAGACGGTGGTTTCGCAGCGCTGCCTCCACCGTCTGGAGACAGTGGCTACGTCGGTTGTCGACCGCAGGCAGCGTCGTTTGACCGTCAGCCGAAGGCGCACGCGTACCCAATCTGTCAACACGCGTAAGCCTTCCGCTAACGCTTCAACGAACTAGAGAATCCCGGTTTTCTTGGAGAGTGAGCCATGATTACGACCGACTCCAATTGCTGTGAAAAGTGTGGGACGCCCATGCGGCCCGCGATGTGCCGCTGTTTCGAATGCGGTTGTATTCGCGGTCAATACCGACCGACACGGAAGGACGACGAACAGGACTTCGAGGAAGCCGCGAAGTTACTTGATCAAATCAGCTCGACAAATTTGCTAACCGACTCGCGACCGGGCGAAGTTGCCGATTTCGTATTGAGCCGAAGTTCCGAATCCGCGAGCCGACCGCCGTACGTCGCTTTGCATCATCAAGTCGAACGTCGCACAGCGAATGTCGTACGCGAGAAGCCGACACAACCGCCGCAGGAGAAAGCGTCGCGAGCGAAGCCCGAGCAACCCAAGTGCGAGCCAGATCGCGTCGCACGCAGTTCAAAGGCTAAACGCGCCCGTCTTCGCAACGAAATCGCCCAGGCCATCGCAGCAGTTGAATCAAAGACTAACGAATTTGAACTCAAACGCACTTGGAACGCGTGGACGTTCCGAAAGCTCGCACGTCAATTGCAACTCGAAAGACACCTTTCGATCGAAGACTCTTCCACCGTATGTACTGCATTGGCATCGATCGCACGGTCTCGGGATCGTCGCGCACTCGACTTGATCGACAACTGGACTTGCAACGCATCGTCGATGATCCGCGAGTCCGCCGCACGTTCGCTGGGTCAGTTGGCAACGGCGGGATCGACTCGACGGTTGTTACCGATGCTTGCGGACAACAGCCTGTGCGTGCGACGCGCGGCCGCCGAAGCGTTGGCGGAATGCGAATCGGCGGAAGCGGTTCGTCCGTTGTTGGCGCTGGTGCAGGTCGACCCAATGCTGCGATCGTGCGTCATGCAGGCGTTGAAATCCATGGGCCATTCATCGGCGTCCGTTCTTCGGGAATTGGTGTGCCGGAACCACGTGGACTTTGGTGTGATCGCCGTGCATTCACTGGGCTATGTTGGAGGAGAGCAATCCGTCCGCGCGATCTTGTCAGCGTGCGAGCACGAATCCGCCGATATGCGAGCAGAAGTCGCCGAGGCGTTGGGCCGCGCCAGTGTCTCGACCGCGAATTCCGCCCTAAATCGGTTGTTGCAGGATCCCGTGGCCGCAGTCCGAGAACATGCGGCACAGTCGCTTGCCAAACTTCCGTGTGCGCGATCGCGAAATCCACTGATGCAGGCGATGCAAGATGTGTCGCCGATCGTTCGGAAACACGCCGCCGTGGCACTCGGTCGGATCGGTGACAAGCACGCGGTCGACATGCTTATCTCGCAACTTGGCCACGAAAACATCGACGTCGTGATCGCGAGCGTTGATTCGTTGGGCGAAATCAACAGTCCGTTGGCTGCCACCCCGCTGCTGGAACGGCTGCGAAATGAGATGCGTGTCGCGTCTCCAAACGCGCGACTGCGGGGCAGGATCGTCTCGGCATTGCGGGGCATGAAATCCGACGACATCGTCCCTTCACTCCTCGATCTCCTCGGCCGACCGGCAACCGAGCCGGAAATGCGTCGAAGAATTGTGGGCACCCTCGGACTGAGCGAGGACGAACGGGCGGTCAAACCGATCGAGGATATTCTCGCAAGTGATTCCGATCACGAAGTTCGTGCGGCTGCGGCAAGAGCACTCGGCACTCTGAAGTCGCCTCAATCGGAAACCGTACTCACGAAGGCCCTTCAAGACGAATTCATCGTGCGATGTGCGGCGGTTGCGGCACTTGGCTCGCGGGCAACGGCAACTGCGGTGAATTCGATCGTGATACAACTGCGGGATCAAGCCTTCCAGATTCGCCACCAGTCAGCTGCGGCACTCGGGAAATGCGGTGATCAGAAGGCGCTCGCCGTGCTGACCGCGAGTCTGAACGACAAGAATGAAACGGTGCGGCGAGCCGTTGAGCGATCCATTCAGCAGATCGAAGATCGGTGCGGGATCGCACGCAAGTCCAAGCTGCAACAGTGGGTTCGTCGGTCCATTCCAGTGAGTCTCCCATCTTGGACCTTGACGGTTTGGCCGGAGTCTCGGACGGCACGATCGATCTTTGCCACAACCCTCTCATTGC
>JAQBZS010000503.1 GCA_027622115.1 Planctomycetota bacterium
TCAATAACTCGACGACGGCTTCCAACGTCAACGTGGCGAGCGTCACGACTCCGCTGGGCACGAGAGCCGGAATCGCGGTCGCGACGAGCGGCAACGTGGTTGTCTCAAACGTGGTCGGCAGCGTCACGGCCAGCAGCAATGTCAGCACGGCCGGAACCGGGACGATCTTGCTGGATGCATTGACCGATGTGACGATTAACAGCGCGGTCTCGACTTCCGGCGGCAGTGTCACTTTGCGAGCGGACAACGACGTGACGGGGAACGGCGCGGGATCGATTTCGACTTCCGGCGGCAGCGTGGCGTTTGTTGCGGACGACGATTCCAACTCCGACGGCACGATCAACTTTGCGGGCAACGTCGCGTTGGCTGCCGGAAACATGACGGCGACACTGGCCGACTCGAACGGCGACATCAGCGGCAACATCTCTGGATCGGGCACGTTCACGAAGAACGGAGCTGGCACGCTGGCTTTATCGGGGACGAATACTTTCACCGGAACGACGACGGTCAGTAGTGGGCGATTGAATGTCAACGGCTCGATCACAAGCAACGTCAGTGTGGACTCGATCTTGGGCGGAACGGGCACGATCACGGGCAACGTGACGTTGAACCCGGCCGGAGACTCGATCAACCCCGGCGTGAACGAAGGGCGTTTGACGGTCAATGGAAACGTCCTGTTCGACAGCACGGGCGATTTCGATATCGACTTGTCCGGCACGACAGCCGGGACGAATCACGATCAACTGCGAGTGAACGGGGCGGGCCGCACGATCGCTTTGAATGGTTCGCTGCTCGATGTCAATCTCGGCGCGTTTACACCAGCCGTCAATGACACGTTTACGATCATCGACGTGACGAACGCCGGCGTCAGCGTGACCGGGACATTCGTGGCCGACATCGGTGGCACGATATTCAATCTCCCAGAAGGCGAGGCGTTCTTGATCGGTGCGGAAGTCTTCACGATTTCCTACATCGGCGGCACGGGGAACGATGTCGTTTTGAAGGCTCACGGCACGGCGGAAACGTTCGTGAGAATCAGCGGCACGGATTTGGAAATCGAGGACATCAACGGCGGCAACTCGAACGACACGATCTCGGTTCAGTCCGACAGCGCCAACAGCCGCTACATTATTTTCGATCCGAACAACACGGTCACGACGGGGATTCCCGGTGCGACTCGACCGACTCCGAACCAAGTGTTCGTGCCGTTTTCTGCGATCAGCGGCACGACGAACATTCTGGTCGATACGCTCGCGGGCAATGACAATCTGACCGTCGATTTTTCGTTTGGAAATTTCTCGCGGACGATCGATTTTCAAGGCGGGAACCCGATCGTGGCGACTGGCGATAGTTTGACTCTGATTGGCGGCGGCACGTTTACGACGGCCACGTTTACATACACGAATGCGTCGAGTGGCGCGGTCGCGATTACCGGGAACTCGCTGATTTCGTACTCGGGCCTGGAGCCGATTTCGTCGTTGATCAACGCTCAGAATGTGGTCCTGCAATTCAACACGACTTCCGACACGATCTCGCTGGCCGATTCTGGAACGGCGGGTCGGACGCGCGTGACTTCGGACAACGGCGAAACCACAACGTTCAAAAACCCGACGACTCAGTTGACGTTGAACGCCGGCCTGGGCAACGACGCGATCAGCGTCACCGGTTTGGGCAGCGGCTTCAACGCGAACCTCACGATCGACGGCGAAGGCGGTTCGGACACGGTCAGCTTCTCGGGTGCGATTAACTTGATGAGCAAAGACCTGCTGGTCACGTCCGACGCGATCACGATTTCTCAGTCGATCAGTGCGGGCAATGTGTCGCTGCAAAGTTCCAACGGAGTCGCGTTGACTGGAGCGAACGCGGACCTCAGTGTCACCGGCACGTTCACGGTCGATGCCGATACCGACGACAGCGGCACGGGCAACTTCGTGCTGGACAACGCCGGGTCGAGCGTCACGGTCTCCAACACGGCCGCGAATCCCGACGCGTCGATCACCGCAGCGGATATCGATTTGCAAGGCACGCTGAATGTGGGAGCCGGTTCGATTTTGATTCTGAGCAGCGACGACAGCGCGATTCGAGTCGGAACGTCGAACGCAGCGGATTTCAGCATCGACGACAGCGAACTGGACGGGATCACGGCCAACACGCTGACGGTTGGCGGAGCGACGACGACCGGCTTCACAGTCGATAACGTGTCGGCGACTGGCACCGCGAACATTGCGAATCTGGTGCTCGACGCGACTCGAACGGGCACGGCAGTCTCGTTCGCAAACAACGCCAGCACATTGGCGAACGGCGTGAATCTGACGATCAATTCGGACAATGGCGGAGTCGCCGTGAACGCCGCATTGACGTTGGGGCAGGGCGGAGCGACACCTCAGGGGACGGGTGCTTTGGCCATCGTCGCGAACACAGGCGGGGTGGCGTTTGCTTCGAACACGACGGCCGGATCGGGCGGCATCAACGTGTCGTCTCCGACCACGATTTCGAACGTGGGCACGCTACGAACGAGCGGCCTGGTCTCGCTGACGGCGGACGCATCGATCGACTCGGACGCGACGATTCGCACCGACGACGGAGTCGCTCAGTCGATCACGCTGACGGCGAACGCGGGAGCGGGCACGATCGACTTAGGCGGCAATTTGCAAACGCGAGCCGGAGCAATCAATGTCGTCGGGTCGAGCACGCTCACGTCCACGATTTCGGTCAACACCACCAACGGCACGGCAACCGGCGCGAACATCAACTTGGCAGCCGTGACTTCGCTGGCAGGGCAGGGGCTGACTCTGCACGCCGGGACTGGCGGAGACATCACGATCAGCGGTCGCATCGGAGCGACGTCGTTGGGACTTGTCACGATCGCGGATGCGGACGACATCAACTTTTCGAGTGCGACCAATCCGGCTCAGTTGAACGGTCTGACCGTGACCAATTCTTCGACGTTCACGAGTGCCAGCCAGCTCAATTCGACGGCGGGGATCAACGTCACCGCTGACGATGCCGGTGCGACGGGGACTGCTGTCACGCTGGCCGGAGGAGCGGACCTCAACGGCAACGATTTGATTTTCACGGTGGGTGCCGACGTGGTGATCGGTGGGCCGGTGATTTCAACCGGAGCGACGTTGGGCGAGATCGTTGCGTTTCGCGGGGTCACGAATGCCACGACGTTTTCGTTCGGCTCGGTCGGTGGAGCGAACGTGGATGTCTCTGAGACGTCGCTGCAGCGGATCAATAACACGATCGGCAAAATTCAATTTGGCAACGCCGGAGCTCAAACCGGTGCGATCACGATCGACGATGGAGCTGCCGATGACTTGCTGACGATCAACACGGCGCTGACGATTTTCGCCGATGGGGCGACAGGGCAGACGAACCTCAACAGCAGCCTGACGACGAACGGCGACGTGATCGTGGACGGAGCGGACAACGGCCTCAACATAAACGGAGCCGGTGGTGGCACGGTCACGATCACTTCGAATGGTGGCCGAGTCGAGATCAACGACAACTTGAAGTTCGTCGGCTCCGGAGACGATCTGGCGCTTGCCACGGCAGGCGGGAATGTCGATTTGCTGGGTTCGGCGATTGCGAACACGACGGCGGCGCGTGGCGAAAATGTCACGATCACGGCCGGCGCGGGGAACGTCACGATCGGGCAAAATGCCGCCGACACTTTTGGCGGCTCGGTGGCTGACACGAATCGGCTGGGCGATGTGCGAGTCGTCAGCGCGACGAACGTGATTGTCAACGCAAACGTTGGAGCGGGTCGGTTTATCCAGGACTCGGCAGCGAGCAACAACACGACGACGATCAACGGCACGCTGAATCTCGACAACGGTGCGGCTGGCGATGTGCTCGATCTGGACAACGTGCCGAACGTGGTGTTCAGCAACGGCGCGAACGTCACGACGGGAACCAGCGGCAATGTGAATCTGGACGGAACAACGACCGGCACGCTGACGATCAATGCAGCGAATTTCAATCTGGATGGCTCGTTCGCCGAGTCCGATTTCACCAGTGTCACGATTGCTGGCGACATCGTGACAACCGGCGACGCGATTACGTTCAACGATGCCGTGACGTTAGACGATGACGTGCAAATGACCGGCTCGGCGGTCACGTTCGAAAACACGCTCGACGCGACGACAGCGGGCGACGAAGGGCTGACGATTACTGGCGGAGCGGTCTTCAGAGCGGCAGTCGGCAGCGGGCAGGACTTGGAATTCCTGAGCGTGAGCGCTGCCACGACGCTAAGTGCCGGGACCGTCGAAACGACCGGCGATCAGACCTACTCGGGAGCTGTGACTCTGACAGCGGATACGACTCTGACCGGCAACGACATTTCGTTCGGCTCGACCTTGAATGGCGACGGCAGCGGGCCGTGGTCGTTGGTTGTGACTTCGACCGGCTCGGGCGTAACGACGTTTACGGGCGCGGTCGGCGGCACGAACGCGCTGTCGTTTATTACGACGAACGCCGACGGACGCACGGTCATCGGCCACAACATCAATGTGAATTCGGCCACGGCGACGACATTCAACGACGCGGTGTTGCTGTCTGGAAACTCGGTGATCAGCCAAGCCGGCACGGGAGCGATCACGTTCAACAGCACGGTCGATAGCGCTGCCGCCGGCAATTTCAATTTGACCGTGAATACGACGACCGGTGCGACGATCTTCAATGGGGCCGTGGGCAGCGACGCTTTGGGAGCGCTTTCGCACGACAACGGTTTGGGAGCTGTCACGACGAACGCGACGGGGACGACTCAGATCAACGGCGGTTCGGTTCGCTCGACGGGCAACCAAACTTACAACGACATCGTGACGATCGCGGCTGATACGATCCTGACCGGAGCGGCGATTTTGTTCGCAACGACCGTGGACTCGGCGACTGCGACTCGGCGAGCACTCACGGTGAATTCATCGGGCAGCGGAGCGACAACGTTCAACGGAGCGGTCGGCAGCAACAATCGGCTGGCCTCAGTGACGACGAACGCCGACGGCACGACTTTCATCAACAACGGCACGATCAACGTCGATGGTTCCACGGCGACGAGTTTCGGCGATGCGGTCGTTTTCAGTGTTGCACTGACCGTCGATCAGGACGGCTCAGGCCACGTGCAGTTTGGCGGGACGCTCAACAGCGACGCCGGCAACAATCGGTCGTTGCAGTTGAATCTGACGACCGGCACGGCTGACTTCGTCGCTGCAGTCGGCGCGAACGATGCCTTATCGGCGATCGACGTCACGAATGCGGGAACCGCTCAGTTTGGTGCCTCGGCACGAGTGACCGGCAACATCAAATTGACCGCCGACGAGATCGATTTCAACGGTGGAGCGAGCACGATTTCCACGACGGGAGTCGGCACGATCCTGCTGCAAGCGACGACTGCGGCGGTCACGATCGGCATCGGCGGCGGAGCGGGAACACTCGACCTGAGCGTGACCGACGTCTCCGCATTGGCGGACGGGTTCAGCGAAATCAATGTCGGTTACGAAGCGACGGGCACTGCCGCCGTTGATATCGATGGCGGAGTTTTCAAAGACGACTTGCACGTCACGGGCGGCTCGATTTCGGTGACGGGACTCGGTAGTGTCGGCTCGCGCGTGACTTTGTTGGCTCGTACCGGCGGCGTTTCGGACGGCGGCTCGGCAGCGACCGACGTCACGGCCGGCAGCCTGAAGATCGATGCTCAAACCGGAGTCGGTTCGGCCGACAAACTTGAAACGGCAGTCGATCAAGTGGCGGTCGTGAACGCGGCGAGCGGCAACATTTTCATCGACAACACATCGGCCACGTTGACGATCGGCACGGTCGATGGGACGTCCGGCGTCACGCTCAGCGGGACCGGTGGTTCGTTGCGAGTCGGCAACACCGGCGCGGTTGTGGTC
>JAQBZS010000504.1 GCA_027622115.1 Planctomycetota bacterium
GCCGCCGCCACCACCGGCACGACCTTCGCTAGCTTCCGCGCCTTCCATGCCGTGACCCAGCAGATTGAGTACTTCGTCGCGGACGTCTTCCAGTTTCAGGCCGAGATTCATCAAGACTTGCGCCGCGACGCCTTCTTGTTCGCGAAGCAGTCCGAGCAGCAGATGTTCCGTGCCGACATAGTTGTGGTTGAGGTTTCGTGCCTCTTCCATCGCGTATTCAATGACTTTTTTGGCTCGCGGCGTTTGCGGCAGCTTGCCCATCGTGACCATGTCCGGCCCCGATTGGACGATCTTTTCGACTTCAAGGCGAATCTTGCGGAGGTCCACCTCCAGATTCTTGAGGACGTTTGCCGCGACTCCCGAGCCTTCTTTCACCAATCCGAGCAAGATGTGCTCAGTACCGATGTACTCGTGATTGAACCGCTGAGCTTCCTGATTGGCCAATTGCATGACCTTGCGGGCTCGATCGGTAAATCTTTCGTACATGTGCGTTTTCTCCTCTGTTTTCCTCAAGTTGACCGCGTGCTGACTTCAAGCGCGTAACCGATCGGGCGGCACTGCTAGAAGATACAACACGGCAACGGACGGGGAGTCGGAATTCGATCCACCAGTGACTTCTGGCGCATGTGAGTTTCGCGATCAAGCCGATTTGAACATTCAGCAGCGGTTGGTCGGCGGGGATTGCGAAGGGCGATTGCTGTTAGTGCTTACGAATCAACGAGTTGTGATGGGTGATGGGATTGGAGTCTTTGCTGAAAGGTTACCGTGCATTAATGACCTGAAAGGGAAGAAGGCAAGCTCAAATTCGCTGCACTCCGGGAATTGTCTGCGTGTAGGGCGAAGCGGGGTTTGCCTGCCGATTTGGCCGCTTCAGATTCCTTTCCGCAGATTCACGACCAGAGCTACCGGCGTGCCAAAACGGCACCGATCGCAAAATGGCAAAGCACGGCAAATTCTACTGGTGGCAAAAATGTGTGGCAAGATAGGCCCAAATCACCCCAATCCGGAAAGTGGGCACAACCCTCAGAATCGTTAAATCCGATTTAACGCTCTTGCTCGGCATATTCGGATTCCGAAAAGAAAAAGGCACGCTTCGCGTTTCCGGTGCTGCGCGCCGACAAATCATGCAGACACCGCACACTTCCACCCTCGAACCGTTCGCTCCATGAACATCTCACGCCGGATCCCGCTCTCGATTGCCATTTGTGCTTACGTTGCCTGCTGTGCGAATTCGACTCGTGCGCAATGGGGTGGGCATTCGATCAAGCCCGCCGGTGACGGTCGATCGGACGTCAAGCAGACCTCGGAGTGGCAACCCCAAGGTCAACCGACCTATTTCAATGCGGGGCCGCAGTCGTTCCATCCGTCTGCGATGCACGCTCCACCTCAGTTCGCACCCATTTATCAGCCAGTCCACTCGCAATACCCTCAACACGCATTCCAACCCTATCCGCAGAATCAGCCGATCAGCGGCATGGCCAGCGGCTCAGTCCAGGGGCAATTCCCGGCATCGTCCGGCATTCAGCCAGCGAATTGTCCAACGTGTGTGCCGGATCCCGGCATGCATTTCGGTCCGGAAAGTGATCCGCGTCTCCAGGCTCAAACTCCGTACGCCATGCAGCAACCGCATGCGGATCCACAATTCGGACCGCATGCTGCCGGTTCCCCGATGGACGGGATTGGTGCTCCGAACTTCGGCGGGCAACCGAGCTACGGCGGGCAACCGAGCTACGGCGGCGATCCAAATTTCGGCGGTGGCCAGGGATATGGCGAACCAGGATACGGATTGCCCGCCAGTCCAGCCACGGTGTTTGGGTCGGAGTCCTCGATCCCTGGAATGACACCCCAGCGAGGATATTCGGCCGTCATGCCGTTTACACCCGGCGGAGCTTACCTCTACATGCGGCATCTTGCCGGCGACGGCGTGGGCTACTCGGACGGTGGTTACACAACTTTGGGCGCGTGGACTCCGCTGATATTCGATCCGCTGCGCGACCTGCAAGTCGTCTTTCTTGACGCGCGATTTTCAATGACCAACGAAGCCGAGATGGTCGGCAACTTCGGCTTCGGATACCGCAAGCACTTGTGCGACAAAGGCATCACGTTCGGAGTCCACGGTTTCTACGACATCGATGCCGCGAACAACACGACCTTTAATCAAGTAGGTGGCGGCCTCGAAATCCTGACGCCGAATTTCGACATTCACGCCAATGCGTACGTGCCTGTTGGACGAACGAAACATCAACTGTTCTCGTCCGTCAGCAACCCGCAGTTTCAAGGCAACGCCATCGTGTTCGATCAGTTCCACTTGGCCGATCAAGCGATGCGAGGTTTTGATGTCGATGTCAGCGTACCGATCCCGTTTCTCGATCGACTCGGGATGCAGACGTACCTCGGCTGGTATCGCTACGAGGCGGATGCTGGAAACTTGCTCAACGGTGCCCGCGGCTCGCTGCTGCTGCGAGCCACGCGCAACATCGAACTGCAACTGACCGTCAACCACGATGGGCGTTTCGGAACGACCACGATCCTCGGCGGAACCTACACCTTTGGTGGCAAGCAACGCTGCGACGATGACGCGTGCTCGCCAGCGTTCGCAGCGTGCCAACCGTGTGACCCGTGCCAAACCGGGCGTTCCGTGCGGGATCTGATGACTCGCCCCGTACGTCGCAGCGACCGAATCGTCGTCAACCGCAGCAGCTTTTTCGGCATTTCGACTCCCGCAACCGATGCCGGCACGAAGCAGCCAATCCGCATCATGCACGTCAACAGTGCCGCGGCCACCAGCGGCAACGGCTCGATCGAGACTCCATTCCAGTCTTTGGCGAACGCACAAGCCGCGTCCAACCCCGGCGACATCATCTATCTCCATGCGGACAGCGTGCTGAATGGAGCCGCCGGTGTCATCGCGTTGCAAAACAATCAGCGACTGCTCGGCGAAGGTTTGAACTACCAAGTCAATACGTGCGAACTTGGAACCATCAACCTGCCGCGAGCCACCACCGGCACGACAAAACCGCAACTCGCCAATTCTCCCGCGTCGGCGGTGACACTTGCCGACGGAAACGAAATCGCCAATCTCAACATCACAAACTCCGGGACCAGCGGCATCGTGGGAACGGGCATCGGCGGGCAACTGAATATTCACGACGTCATGATTTCGCAGTCGTCCAGCCACGGCATCAACATCACCTACACCGACATTACCGGCTGCTTCGTCAATAACATGGTGACACAGTCGGGTGCGGGCGGAGCCACCGGCGCGGGCATCAATTTGGTCGGGACCACGTTCAACGGTAAATTCACCAATAACACGACCGACAACAATCTTGATGCAGGCATCTCGATCAACACCACGGAATTCACCGGTGACATCACGAACAACACGGCCAATTCAAACGGCTTCCGCGGTATCGGCATCTTTACGGACGACTTCACGGGCGACACAACCGGCAACACCACGAATGGCAACGACGGCGAAGGCCTGTGGCTGAATGCCGAGTTCTTCAACGGCGACGTCACCAACAACACCGCCAACAACAACGTCGTGTCGGGCATGCTGATCAAAGGCAATACCATGCTCAACGCGGACATCACCAACAACGTGGCGAACAACAACGTGCAGTTGCGAGGCATTCACCTGGAGGGTGGCGTGTTCACGGGCTTGGTGGACGGCAACCAAATGGACAACAACCGCAACCATGCTCTGTTCATGGAATTCGACGGCATGAACGGCACGGTCAGCAACAATACCATGACCAACAGTTTGATCTCGGAGGGCTTGCTGCTGAACGTGCTCTCATCGGGCAACGTTTCCGGGCGGTTCTTGAACAATAGCTTTTCGGGCAACAAGGCCGGTGGAGATCTGACCGAACTGCTTGTCACGCATAACGGCACGGGCACGATGCTGCTGGAGTTCAACGGCAATACCAGCACCAACATTCCACCCTTGGGATCGTTCAATTACGACTTCCAGAACCAATCCACGGGCGTGTTCAACCTCCGCTTCCTGACGAACACCGGCTCGTTCGGCACGACGTCCGGCACGGCACCAACGATCGTGCCGTAGTAGAAGCACGGAACTTACTTACTTGTTCACTTACTTGTTCCGTGCTTTGAGATCAGGACCGCGACCGGTCCCATGGATTCGGGGCGAAGCGAAGATCCCAATTCCGGACTTGATGACCGATCGGCAGAGCACGAGGTGGCGGCCATCTGGACTGAATCGCCCGTATTCGGGGATGGCTCCGAGTTCGCTCGGCCCGAGGACTCGTTCCGCCTTCTCGGTGACCCACAGCGACAATTGATCGAGCCCCCTATCACGCGGATGCCGACGTCTGATCAGACCGAAACCTCGCCCTCAGCCACGTTGGCCAATGTCTCGCGGTAGGTGGTGCGAATCGGCGTGATGATGTCGGCGATGAACGCATCGACTTGCTCGGGCGCGCGACCGATGTAGCGATGCACGTCCAGCCGAGACGACAGGTCGATCCCGCTGCATGCCGGATCGGCTCGCAAGCGGTCGATCAAATCGTTGGGTTCACCTGTGTCCTTCACGTGGTCGGCCGCCGCTTGGCTGTGGACACGGATTGATTCGTGCAAGTCCTGTCGGTCGCCGCCACCTCGCACCGCGTCCATCAACAATTCTTCGGTGGCCATGAACGGCAGTTCTTCATTGAGATGACGTTGAATCATATGCGGATACACCACGAGACCGTCGGTGATGTTGCGATACAGAATCAGCACCGCGTCGATCGCCAAGCTCGCTTGCGGCAACGACAGTCGACGATTGGCGCTGTCGTCCAGCGTGCGTTCCATCCACTGCGTGGCCACCGTCGCGGCGCCGTTGGAGGCCAAGCTCATGGCAAATCTCGCCAGCGCACACATGCGTTCGGACCGCATCGGGTTCCGCTTGTAGGCCATCGCCGACGAACCGATCTGCTTCTTGGCGAACGGTTCTTCGAGTTCCTTGCGGTGCTGGAGAATTCGGATATCGCTGCCGGCCTTGTGCGCGGACTGAGCCACTCCGGACAACGCGTCCAGCAATTGCGAATCCACCTTGCGTGAATATGTCTGCCCCGTGACGGCGTAGCGTTCGGCGAATCCCATCTTCTCGGCCACGATTCGATCCAGTCGATCAACCTTGTCGTGATCGCCGTCAAACAATCGCAGGAACGTGGCCTGCGTTCCCGTAGTCCCTTTCACGCCGCGAAACTTCAACGACGTCAAACGATGCTCGATCTCTACCAGATCGAGTACCAAGTCGTAGCACCACAACGTGGCTCGCTTACCGACGGTGGTCGGCTGGGCGGGTTGCAAATGCGTGAAGCCCAAACACGGCAAGTCCCGATATTGCGCGGCGAACGCAGCCAGCGTGTCGATCACCGACACCAATCTGGCCTGAATCAGCCGCAAGCTGTCGCGGATTTGAATGAGTTCCGTGTTGTCCGTCACGAAGCAACTGGTGGCACCGAGATGAATGATCGGCCGCGCATTCGGGCAACGATCGCCGAAGGTGTGGACGTGAGCCATGACGTCGTGACGCTTTTCGCGTTCGTACCGAGCGGCCAGCTCGAAGTCGATATCGTCCACGGCGTCTCGCATTTCGCCGATTTGCAACTCGGAGATTTCAAGTCCCAATTCACGCTGCGATTCGGCCAACGCCACCCACAGCCGCCGCCACGTGCCGTGCTTGCGTTGTGCGGACCAAACCTGGCTCATTTCGCGGGACGCATAGCGGGAAATGAGCGGATTGACGTACTCGTCGTGGTTCACAGGACTCGCTCCAAGCAGCGTGTGTGACATCATTCGCAATCGGGGATGCCAGAATTGGGATTTCGGTCGGGCAAGATCCCGGCCACGCCATCGAAAAGCAAGACACCGTTTTGGATG
>JAQBZS010000505.1 GCA_027622115.1 Planctomycetota bacterium
GGTCAGAAAGGTTGAAGGCGGAAGAAGAAGGATGACACGGATTCATCCTTTTTACTTCCGCCTTCGATTTACCCGCAGCCCATCACCCTTCAGCCGTTCTGCCAACTCCCACACCGCAGTCCGCGATCGCCATTTTTCACCCGCGTACAACATCCATCACTGGTGAACGGACTTGAAACAACATGCCGCGTCTTCGGTCAGGCTCCTTGGCTCTCAAAGACGCCAATGCCTGATCGAAATCGTTCGCGACCATGAGTATTTCACCGTCCAGCAAGGCAACGCACTCGCCGACCGTGAACTTTCTGTCCTTCCATTGAAAGTCTCTGCATAATTGATCCGCGACTCGTTGATTGATTGACGTTTCATCCACGCCCGCGATCTTCGATTGACGTCAATCGATCACGGTTGTCCGCCCGGACTCCGCTGCCGAGTAAATCCCGAAGACCGTCTTGAGCGCTCGCAAACTGTGGGCGCTGCTGATGGGTGGGTCGCTTCGATTCGCGCAGGCTTTGATCGCGGCTCGTACGAACGGCGTGTAGCCTCGTGGATTCTTCGATCCTGCCCACGATTGGACTTTCCCGGCGTGTGGGCCTTTTGACGTATACCACTGCAACGGTTGGTCTTTCATGGATTCCAAGTGCAACCACCCGGCCTGGCCCCAGACCTTGATGTGCGAGTGATATCCTCGATCCAAGTAATAGCCGGAAGTCATCGTCCCGAGCATTCCGTTGTCAAACTTCAATGCCGCAGTGGCTGAATCCTCGACGCTGATGGCTTGCCCGCCGATGTTGGTGGTGAAACCAGCGGCGCTTTGAATGCTCGTCCCCGTGATGTGCATCGCCAGATCGAGCCAGTGAATGCCCAGCCAAATCAAGTGGCCGCCGCCGGCCCGGTCCTTTTTGGCGAACCATTGTTCCTGATAACTCGTCCGCGTCAGTCGCGTTTGATCCGCAATCAAATGCATGTCGACACCGTACAGTTTGCCCAGCACGCCCGTTTCGATCAGACGCCTCGCCTCGACGATTTCCGGATTCAACCGGTTGGCCAAGGCCAGCATGAGATTGAGATGCTGACGATCGGCCTTTTCGACGAGCGGCTGAAAATCCTCGGCACGCACGCAGCCGGGCTTTTCGGCGAACACGTGGCAGCCAGCCGTTAGGGCTGCATCAATCACGGGCGGCGCAAGCTTCGCTTCCATCGTGACCAATGCCATCGTGGGCTTCTCGCGAGCCAGCAGTTCAGCATGACTCTGATAAGTCGCAGCGAGTTTCCGCCCCAAAGCCTTCTCGGCGCTCGCGTTGTACCGCGAGTCCGGATCGGACAGTACCACGGTCGAGCATTCTTCGGTTTCGGCCAAGGCACTTAGATATGCGCCGACATGCGCGCCGCCGGCGTGTGTCATCAGCGCGACTTTGATCGAATCAGCCATGTGGGCATCCTTGGTTTCAGTTTGTCACTTTTGGAGTGCTGTGGCTTGACACAGCTTTCCATTTTGGAATCCAGACTGGGCGGTTCATTTCAAGCACTGGTCGATCCTGAATCGTTTGATACGAGCTTTGCCGTTCCAAGATTCCAAAGCGGCGTCAAGCCGCCGCACTCCAAATGTGAATAACGCATCTTACAGTCGGATGAACAGCTTGTTGCGGTACATGTAGAAGCAAACCAGCCAGAACACGAGCCCGACCATGACGGATTGAACGGTCGGCGAGTAGGCCGCGTCAACCTGTGACGAATAGTCAAACCAACTGGTCTTCAACAGAAACAAGTCCTGACCGAAATGCGTTTGCAGTTGCTTGGCGGTCCACGACTTCAAGGACATGCTCATGCAGTAGATCGCAATCGAGTTCATGCCGACGACGACCAACGGGAATGACCAGCGTCGCAACTTCATGACGTCGACCACCAAATACAGTCCGCCGAGAATGAGGCAACAACAGCCGGTTGAAAAGAGCGCCCACGACGGGGTCCAGAGTCGCTTCACCAGCGGACATGCACCCGAGATGTTCAGCAGGTATCCCACACCCAAGCCGAAGAAACCGGCCACGAGTAGAGCTGCCAACTTGTGTCCCGCCGTCCGATTCGTGCGAAGCAATTCGCCGCACATCAGGCCGAACAGCATCGTGACCAGCGAGGGGATGAAGTTGATCGTTTGATAACCGCCGCTGTTGAACACGAAGGGCTTCGGGCGTTCGAAGCGATTGAGTAAGTCCAAGTCCACCGCGAGTCCGATGTTCGCGTTCTTGTGCCACGGCGGACGAATGTCGTCGAGATGCTTTTGCGACCATTCCGCCGTCACGCCAACTTCGGGCGCGCCCGCTTGAATGTCGATGCCGGCATCAGGATAGAACTCGTAGGCGGCGGACGTTCCCAGCAAAATGACCGCAGCGGCGATCGATTGCGT
Source organism: Planctomycetota bacterium (assembly GCA_027622115.1). Taxonomy (GTDB): domain Bacteria; phylum Planctomycetota; class Planctomycetia; order Planctomycetales; family Planctomycetaceae; genus JAQBZS01. The sequence continues at coordinate 2,402 of JAQBZS010000505.1, forward strand.
GACCACCGATCTCCGCCATAACAGGAATAGAAACGGATACGCCAAGCCGATTTGAGCCAAGACGTTCATAAACGACCAGTCCGTCTGGCTTCTCGACTTCGACATCAAGAACACGCTGAGCGCGATGAGCAACAGCGCTCGCTTGAAGGCGTGGCCGAACATCCTGGGATACGAATGTCCGAGTTCCTGCCGCTTCGAATAGGAATACGCCATCGACACGCCCACCATGAACATGAACGACGGCTGAATCAGATCCCAATACGAACAGCCGACCCACTCGGCGTGACTGAACTGCTCATGCACGTGTTGCCAGATTTCAGAATCCGGTTGGTACACCAGGTGATTCGAAGCGGTTTTCGCCAAGCCGAAACCGGCGAACGCCAACGACACCATGATCAGCCCGCGATACGCATCGAGGGACTGCAATCGCTCGTGCTTGAAATCGCCGACGTCTGCTTTGACGTTTACCCGTGGCATGGTCGAATTCTCCGATATTGAGCGACTGAAAACGCGGATCGAGATGGACGGCTAGCAACAAGCATTCTTAATTCTCGTTTCCAAGCTTCCGCTTGGGAACGCACTTCCGCGAAGCTCCACCTCGTTGGCGCGTAACCGTCGGTTGGGTCAACTCAGTACTGCCGTTCGGCCAACACAAAGTTGGTGCCATTGGACAACCGCCCGATGAATCGGAAACACATGACCGTTGACGTCGTAGACGAGCCGCCGCCGCGACCCCTGGACGAAACTCTGCCGCAGGATGAATCGCAAGCCGCGAGATCGCGTGAACTCAGCGCGACGACTGAACTGCCACCGGGAGAAGTGCCCGGTTTTCAGATCATCAAATGTCTCGGGACGGGCGCGTTCGGTTCGGTGTGGCTCGCCCGCGAAGCCAACACCGGCAAGCACGTCGCGGTGAAATTCTACTCGCACCGACGGGGCCTCGACTGGTCGTTGCTCAACCGAGAAGTCGAAAAGCTCGCCGTGCTGTATACGTCTCGAAACATCGTCAGCCTGCTGCAAGTCGGTTGGAATAGCGATCCGCCGTTCTATGTCATGGAATACCTTGAGAATGGTTCGCTCGGCGACAAGCTGGCGCGCGGTCCGGCGTCGGTTGTGGAAACCGTACGCGTGGCTCGATCCATCCTGAAAGCGCTGGTGCATGCTCACGGCGCCGGCATTCTGCACTGCGATCTCAAACCGGCGAACGTGCTGCTGGGAGCGGACGGCGAAGCGCGGTTGTGCGATTTCGGCCAATCCCGCTTGTCGCATGAACAAAACCCGGCCCTGGGCACGCTGTTTTACATGGCACCGGAACAGGCCGATTTGAAGGCGATCCCGGACGCGCGTTGGGACGTGTTCGCCTTCGGTGCGCTGCTGCATCACATGTTGACCGGGCAAGCACCGTATCGGACTCCCGAGAACGAAGCGCTGATCCAGTCGGCGGAGACGCTCGAGGAAAAACTGAGCGTGTATCGTCGAGTCGTCCGCCACAGCGTTCGCCCGGTCGCGCTAAAAAAAACGCCGGGCGTCGATCGGCGATTGGCGGATATTGTCGAGAAATGTTTGCGAACGGATCCCAGCAAGCGGTTTTCCAATGCGCAAGCGGTGCTCAACAGTCTTGACGCGCGCGATCGCCAACGCGCGCGGCGTCCGTGGATCGCAGTGGGGTTACTCGGCCCCACGCTGTTGTTGATCGCGATGATCTACATTGTCAGCCAGATTGGCACGGATGCCGTCGAGTCGGCGCGGCACGAGGTCACCCAGCGGGCTCTCGAAAGCGACATGCTGTCGGCGAGAATCCTGGCAAACAGCTTGGCGGAAGAGTTGTCGGACCGGACACGCGAACTTGAGGTCGTCGCCGATCTCGCGGGACTACGAGGCTTGATCGTCGAGTTTTCAGGCCGACCGTATGCCGAACGCGGCAAACTGTTGACGGCCTTGGACGACCTCAAGCGGGAATACGACAAACGCATCAGCAGCGGCGACGACACGAGTTGGTTTCTCTGTGACTCACACGGTAAGCAGGTCTGGCGAGCGCCGGAGAGCAAGGACACCATCGATCGCATCTGGGCACACCGCGACTATTTCCACGGACACAACAACGAGTACGACGACGACAACTTGCCCGCCGATTTGCAGCCCATTCATTCGCCGCACGTGTCGCTGGCGTTTCGAAGTCACGCTACGAATAAGTTCATGTTCGCCATCAGCGTGCCCGTGTGGGACGCGACCGGCATGCACGTGATCGGCGTGCTGGCACGAACGACGCACTTGGACGAACTCCGTCAGCAATTCGGGCGTCGGCTGCGGGGCCAAAACGACAACGTGAGCCGCGTGATCGCGATCGTGGATCATCGAGATTGGATTTTGCGAGACCACACGGGGCTGACGAGCGAGATGTTGTCCGCGGATTCCGCGTCAACGTTGGAGCGGCTGAAGCTGGATGAGAAGGTTGTCGAGCGAATGCAGTCCCGCATGAACCGAAACGGTTCCGATGTTCTGGAAGTGCAGGACGACGACTATCTCGATCCGCTGGCACGGCTCGACCCGGAGCATTACGCGGGGCGTTGGCTGGCCGCCGTGTCGGCAATCCAGGGCACGGGGTGGGCGGTCATCGTGCAGGAACGTCGCGACTTGGCCATGGAACCGGTGGACGAGATGCAACGCGGACTGACCAAATTCGGTCTATGGGCGATCAGCATCAGTTTCGGACTGATCGTGGTGCTGTGGGCGATCGTCATGCGGGCGATGAATCGTCGCTGATGTGCGGGCGATCGGGGTAGGAAGAGCTGATTGGTTTCAGCTCCCCTCGTGCTACGCGGAACTGCGACTACGACGGCGTCCCAATTCCGTGAGATGAATCTTTCGCAGGCGAATCGTGGCGGGCGTAACCTCTACGTATTCGTCGCTCTCGATGTATTCCAGCGCGGCTTCCAGCGGCAATTCTCGCGGCGGCTTGAGCAAGATCGCGTCGTCGGCTCCGGACGATCGGATATTGGTCAATTTCTTTTCCCGAATCGCGTTGACCACCATGTCGTGCTCGCGTGAGTTCTCGCCAATCACCATGCCTTCATAGACGTCCTGACCGGGTGCGATGAACAGTTCGGAACGCTCTTGCAGTTTCCACAACGCATAGGCCACGGACTTGCCTTTGACTTGCGAGATCAGCACTCCATTCGAGCGCTTCGGGACTTCGCCTTCCACGGGCCGATAACAATCGAAGCGGTGATTGATGATGGCTTCGCCGCGAGTGGCGTTGAGCATCCGCGTTCGGATGCCGATCAGACCGCGGGCGGGGATCGAGAACTCCAAATGCGTGATCGCGGTATCGCCGACTTTCATTTGCAGAATCTGCCCGCGACGCGCTCCGACAAGTTCCATGACCGGTCCGACATCCGCCGACGGTACGTCCACTTCCAAGAGTTCGAACGGTTCGTGCCACTTGTTGTCGATCCGCTTGCGGATGACCTCGGGTTTGCCGATCGACAAC
>JAQBZS010000506.1 GCA_027622115.1 Planctomycetota bacterium
GGAAAGCCGATCGCGAATCAATCTTGCGGCAATTCGAGAAATCCGCGGACCGCTTCTCGGACGGGTGCTTTCAATCGCTCGCCTTGCGACCAGATTCGAAGCGAATCGAAGAATTCCGGATTGAGTTCCGTTGCAATTGCAGGCCGTGCGGCGCGACGTTGCCGAAGTGTGTCCCAGCCGTGTGGATTCGCAATTTCGGTTTGTGATTCGAGGAGGGAGACGATCACGTCTCGTGCGAAGTCGAACTCATCGCGACTTCGAAAGCGACTTCTGGCCGCTCGCGTTGCCGTGAGGGCGGTCGCTGCGTCTTCGCCTTCGAGAATCTGTGCGATGATGATGAGATTCTTCCAGATCGGAAGAATATCTTTGGGCTGAGAGAACTGAGCCGCACGCAGCATGTCGTCATAGGACCCACGAACATTGTCGGCCTTAAGACGTCGCTGACTTCGCGTCCAATAAGCAACGGACAGCTCAATATTGACGGCCAACCGCCAGACAGGATCGCTGTTGAATCTCGGCGGAAGGTCGGCGGCGATTTGAAACTCCGTAATCGCCGTATCAAGGTCTGAGCCGCGCTCCGCGAGTCGCGCCAATCCGAGATGTGCGAACTCGTTCCCTGCATCGAGTTCCACCGCCCGTTGCCAGTCGCGTTTCGCAGCTTCGTGATCTTCCAACGCGACCCAGCAGAATCCGCGTCCGCTATGGACTGCGCTGCACCGAGGTAGCAAAGCCACCGCTCGGTTCCAGTCGGCAAGGACGTCGATGGCCGGAATCCCGAGATGCTCCTGACGGATTTGAGCCCTAAGAAGCCAAGTCAGGCCGACTTGATCGGTGATTTCGAGGGATTCATCCAACAATTCCAAGGCACGCCGCAAATGTTGGGCGGCGACGATCATGCCGGCGGGAACTTGATCCTTTTGATCGATCGCTGTTTGAAGTTCCACCAGCGCCAAATAGAGCGGCCTCATCGCGGCCCGCTCGGTGTCCGGTAGTTTCAGTCCCGTTTGCAGGATGTCGGAATACGCGTCATCCAGCGTGCCGTAGCGCTCGGATTCAATACCGCGAAGCAGTTTGAATCCGGACTCCAGGGACAACTCGAGTCGATGTTTTTCACGGGACAGCAGCGCCTCATTTTCTTGGGCCAGCAGCCGTGCGGAACGCTCTTTCACGTTTAATGTTGCGAGTTCGCGATTCTTTCCGGTCACCACCGCCGTCAGAACTGAGAGTGTGAGCACGGCCATCAGCACGGTTGCAGCCGTCGATGTGACCAAGGTCTGATGTCGTCTCATCCAGCGGCGAGTCCGGATCGTCAGGGGCTCGCGCCAAGCGCTTACGGTATCGTCGTTCAGCCAACGCGTGACGTCTTCGGCCAAGTCGACGGCAGTTCCGTAACGGTCTGCCGGAAGAGATTTCATCGCCTTCCGACTGATGGCATCCAACGGTTGCGGAACTCGCGAGTTTCGCGCGATGGGCGGTGCCATCTTGCCGCGTCGCACTTGCTGCAAAACTTCCAGCGAAGTGCCCTTGTGGTATGGAGGCAAGCCGGTCAACAGGCAATACAACATCGCTCCCAGTCCGTAGATGTCGCATGGCGGCCCCAGCGTCGCGATCTCACCCCGTGCCTGTTCCGGCGACATGTAGGTCGGCGTGCCGAAAATCGATCCCTCGACCGTCTCGTTCGCATCTTGCTGAATAACCAAGAATTCGGGGTCTTCTTGGAGACTCCCGACGTCGCCGCGCCGCGCGACCTTCGCCATTCCCCAATCAACGACCAGCGTTTCTCCGAAGTCACCCAGCATCACGTTCGCCGGTTTGAGATCGCGATGAATGACGCCGCGGCTATGTGCAAAGGCCACGGCGTTGCAAACATCCACGAACCGGTCGAGTAACGCGCGCAGACCGCGTTCATAGTCCTGCGGCGGATGATCGACCTGATGGAACGCGTCAATCGCCGCCTGCAAACTTTTCTCACGCAGATCCGCATGACGTAATACGGCGAACCATCCGCCGATTCCTTTCCGGCCTCGTACACCGGAACAATATTGGGATGTTCGAGTTTTCCGGTGATTTCGGCTTCTCGCTGAAACTTCGCGACCATCGACTGCGAGCCCTTCATCTCACATCTCACGACTTTGAGTGCGATGTCGCGGTCAAGAACGGGATCGAGTGCTCGCCAAACTTCGCCCTGACCTCCACGCCCCAGCAGTTCACTCGGCTGAAAACGCCCGGCTTTCGGAGCATTCAAGGAATTGCGACTCGAAGTTCCCGGTTCCGTGGACGGCACGCTGGAATCCGATCCAGCCGCAACGGATTCCTCCAACGCGCCACTGCCGTTCGAAGCCTGTGCGTCTGCAATCGACCCGTCCGCCGGTGTTGGCGGCCATTCGAGGATTGACTGCGAGACTTCGAGCAACGCCGGGCGAGCTAGAAAATTCGTTTGCTTGATCGCTTCTTGACTGGCTGCCAGCTTGCGAACGAGCGCCATCAGTTCCGCGTCCTGCCCGCACAACTCGGTTTGGAGACGGTCTCGATCGGTCGCTGGGGATTCGGTCAGTTGCGAGACGATGTCCAACGCCTTGCGTTCAAATTCCGGTGTCATGCCAAGATCCTTCGATTGAAAACCGGCTAGCCGAGCAACTTGCCAAGCTTCGTCAATACGAAGCCGCCGCTAAGCTTCGGCATCGCAAGTTGTGCATGGAGCGGATCATTGCGGTGCTGGACCGCCGCCTGTTCTTGTCCGACGAGCAACGCGTCAAGATGCAGGCTCTGTTGCCGACACTGTCACATCAGGGCGTGTCGAAGTGCCTCGTCAAGATCCGCGTGCTGGTACTCAAAGTCGTGTTCGGTGAGCTTGGCTGGGATGACCCGAGCACTGGCAAGCAACAATTCCTGTGCCATCTCGCCCAGTACGAGCTTTGCCGCAAAGGCGGGCATGGGGAAAACTGTGGGGCGATGCAATGTCCGACCCAATGCCTTGGTGAATTCTCGATTTGTGGGAGGATTCGGGGCGACCGCATTCACCGGGCCGGACAGGGATTCCGTCTGGATCGCGAACTCGATGACTCGCGCCAAGTCGCTCAACTCGATCCAACTCCAAAACTGTCGACCGTTGCCCACGATTCCGCCGAGCCCCAGCTTGAACGGCAGCAGCATGCTCTTGAGCGCTCCGCCGTCCTTCGACAACACCACGCCGATACGCAGATTGACCACGCGAGTCCCGCCAGCCTTCGCCGGTTCGGTTGCGGCCTCCCAGTCACGAACCAACTCCGCCAAGAATCCGCTTCCCGGCGAACTGCTCTCAATCAACTCCTCGTCGCCTCGATGTCCGTAATACCCGATGGCGGAGGCCGCGATGAGCACTCGCGGCGGACTCTCGCATTTCGCGATCGTTTCGCAGAGCAATTGCGTGCCGAGAATTCGGCTGTCGCGGATTTGCTGCTTGAGCGCGGAATTCCAGCGACGTCCAAGATTCTCACCCGCCAGATGGACCACGACGTCTGCCTGCTCCAGGCATTGCCGATCCATGTTGCCCGACTGCGGATCCCAGACCACGTCTTCGACCGCCCGATTCGAAGACGTCGACCGCACGAGCCGCCGCACTTCGTGATTTGGCAGTAGCTGATGTCTCGTCGCGGTTCCGACCAGTCCGCTCGCGCCCGTCATCAAGATTTGCATGTTGGAATCGCTGTTGGGGAAATACACACGTTGTAGCGACGCCCAGACGGGGAGATCAACAGTTCGATTTTACTGTTGCCGTTGGCGGATGAGTAGATCACGGAACGTCGCTCGGCTCGGCTCGGCTCGACCGCAACCGTGAGCCGTGACTCGTAAGCGTCCGGGCACCGACCTGTGCCCGAGGCCTTACGGCCAACGGCTCACCCTAACCGCACGCCGTAGGCATGCGAGTTTAAGGAGTGAAAACGTGTCTCATCAGTTCTTGGAGTTTCGACCGCGAGAGTCCAGAAACTCGCGTGCCTACGGCGTGCGGTTAAACGAGCCGCCGTTCGACAAACCCGATCGACGACCAACCGATTCTTTATCCGAGATCCAGGCGTGACTTGGGAATGATCGTCCCCGGTTTCGGTGCCGGATTCTTTTGCGATTCGATCCCGTCGATGAAGGTCTCCATCTTTTCCTTGTCGAGATATCGATCGATGAGTTGCTCGGTCTCCGAGCAGATCGACGTAATCCGCGACTTGGCCACTTTGTCATTGAGAACCCGCGCCGCCTCAAGTGCATCGACGCGAATATTCGAGAGATCGGCCTTGAACTTGGCGATCGGCATCAACTCCTTGAGCTTCACCAGTTCCTTGTCGACTTTGTCCCAGTCTTCGGCGTCCGCCGCCTTCTTGATGAAGGCTTTAAGCACGGCTTGCCGCGCCACGGTGTCGACCAATCGGCCTTGCAGAATCGTCAACTCGCCTTCCACGCCCAACCGCAGCGAATCGTCCAGCAATTCGACGCTTTGTTCGGCAACAAGCCCCGGCGCGAACGGCACGCGAGACACAAGTTGCTTCCCGCTATGCACGTACAACCAAACGAGCGAGTGCTCCGGATCGACCGAAACCGGAATCTTGGCATGACGGTCGGACCAGACTTCGATCGGCTCTCGATCCTTCGGGCCTTCATCTCGGCCACGAAGTTTGGCAACGATACGCACGCGATTGGCGATCAGCAGCCGTTTTGTGTTTCGCCGCAACACCATTTGCACTTCAGTCACGGCATGCCGCGGTCGCTCGCGAATACACATTTGATCGATCCGCCGTTTCTTGCCGCCTTGAATTCGCATGCCCAAACCCGAAACGATCACGCCCTGCACAATGGATCGATCGACTTCCTGCACGATGATGTAGGTCGCGGGCAAGAACTGCACCATTTTCACGACCATCTCTTTGTCTTTGTAGCGGAAGTACGGCAACAGAATGTCGCCGGGCCTGATTTGCTCGCCCGCCGCATCCGGCGCCGGGAATTCGCCGGCTTTGAGTCGCAACCGCACGTTGTCCGCGTCCGCGGACTCAACCGTCAACAAGGGGCGAAACACTTTCGTGATGATGCGTCCCACCACTTCGGCCACATCGCGGCGGTCGGTCGTTTTATCGGATGCAGACGGCGAAAAGACGCGACCACGATCGTCCCATTCTCGCGGGCCGTCGTTTTCGCTGTAGGTTCTGCCAGCTCCATGAGCGTCCCACTCACGAACCGACGCTTGGTATCGCACGCCGTCCGCTTCGATCGCGACGACAAAAATCTTGTCGAAGTCGCCGGTGCCCTGAGCACTCTGAATTTCCGTGGCCAGCACGCGGTCCAGCACGGCTTTTCGCGCCGGCACCAGCCACTCGTTCGGCTCGACCGTCAACTGAAACATTAGGCCAAACGTTCGATCAACAACCCGTTCAATCTCGTCCAGCATTTGATCGCGGTAAATGCCGGTGAAGCGCGGATCATTGTCGAAGCTTACGCTGACTTTGACGCGGTATTGCTCGAACCCTTGCTGTGGTTCTTTCGGAATTTTGCGTTTCTTCTTTTTTGCAGCCGGGCTCTCGACCGATGTCTTTTCGGCCTTCGATTCCTCGTTCGATTCCTGGGCTTTGAGCGAGCCGCGCGTACCGGCAACGACGATCATGGCGGCAATGCACAAGCAGCCAACGGCGAGTACACGAGTTTTCTTCATTGCGGCGTTCTCGATTTCGACTTGGGTTTTGCGACGGATTCGCACCGCCAACGTATCATGCGGTTGTCGCTGCTTCCAGACGCGGGCTCGGCGATTGACCTGTTTTGCCGTGTTGCAAGGTGTCGTCGTTTTCCTGCGCGCATTGATAGGGGTAGGAACGGTCGATTGGTTTCGACCGCCCCTCCCTCCGAACCGTACGTGCGGTTCTCC
>JAQBZS010000507.1 GCA_027622115.1 Planctomycetota bacterium
AATCCAAACCAAAAAAGTCCAAAGCGGTACCGGGCTACCGCACTCGAAAGGAGTCCACAGTGGCGCTGTCCAACTAACTAAGACGAATGAGCAATTGGCAGATGCCGAAATCTCGAATTACCGACGTGCCGTCCGATGTCTTGCAAGGTTTGCATGTGGTACTGGCATCTCAATCGCCTCGCCGCCGTGAGTTGTTGAAGTTGATCGTGGCCGAGGCGAACATCGAAGTCCGACCGCCTCGCGAAGATCGCGAAATCTCGTTTGAGGGGTTGGTGGACTGGAGCGTCATTGAACAACGCTTGATATTGAACGCCCGCACGAAATGCGAAAACGTGCATTCGCCCACTCGACCAGACGTTTGCGGACCATGCATCACGTTGGCGGCCGACACGGTCATCGTCGCTCAAGAAGCCGGCGAAAGACTGATCGTCTTGGAGAAGCCACCAGAACCGAACTGGCAAGCAACCGTCCGCCGTTGGTTCGAGGAATACTTGATTGGCAAGACGCATTGGGCTCTGACGGGAATCTGTATCGCTTCCGGCGAGCATCGCTGCGAACGACTTGTTCGGACCGAAGTCGCATTTCGTCAAGACGGACACCGTTGGCTGGAATGGTACATCGAGACGGAAGAACCTCGCGGCAAGGCCGGTGGTTACGGACTACAAGGAGCCGGAGACATTTTCGTTTCGCGAGTCGAGGGAAGCATCAGCAACGTTGTTGGATTACCGCTGCACGATGTTGCCGAGGTCCTGGCTTCCTTGAGCATCGAATGACCCTACGGCGCGACTCGCAGGTGGATGAGCGCCTTTTGAAGAATCGTACCGGCCGTCGGCGCGGCGACCGTGCCGCCGAAATGCAGGCCTGGTCCGGTCGGTTCATCCGCCACCACGAACACCATCACTTTCGGCGACTTGACGGGTGCTCCACATATGAAAGAGCACACCACGGCGGTTCGCGAATACGTCCCCGTGTCGGGGTCGAGCTTCTGAGACGTTCCAGTCTTGCCGAAGGCTGCGTAGTTCTGGACGTTCGCTCGACGGCCCGTTCCGCGCGCGATGACTTGAGCCAGTGGTTCCTCCACAAGCCATTTGGCAATCTCGGGTTCCACGGCGGCGGATAGGATTTTCGGTGTCACGGATTCTTGCGGAGACTCGCCGTTCAAACGCGCTAGCACGGGCAAGTGTTTAAGAACCAAGTGCGGCTGCGGCAGTTTGCCGGAATTTGCCAACCCCGCTTGAGCCGTAATCATCTGTAACGGCGTCACCGCGATCTCCTGCCCCATCGGCACGGAACCGGTCGAGTAGGGATCCCACTGAGCGAGCGGCCGAACGATGCCGGACAATTCGCCGGACAATTCGATGCCGGTCGGTCGTCCGAACCCGAATCGCGTCACCGCCTCGTGCAATCCCTCGTTTTGTAGACGCTCGCCGATCTTCGCCATGCCGATGTTGCTGGACTTCACCAAGATGTCCGTCACCGACAACGAGCCGTAACTGTGGTGGTCGTGCAAAACTCGGCGACCCATGCGATAGGCCCCATTCCCGCAGTGAATCGATTCACCGCGTTTTATGAGTTGCCGCTGCAAGGCCCACGCCACAATCAACGGCTTGATCGTTGAACCCGGCTCGTAGATGGACGACATCGCCGAATTCTTCCAAGCATCGTCGGGAACCTCCGCGGGAAGGTTGGGGTCGAATGTCGGTCGAGACGACATGGCCAAGATTTCGCCGTTGGTGCAATCCATGACGATCGCGCACGCGGACTTCGGCTGCCATTGTTTGACGAGCTGGTTCAACTCGCGTTCGACGTGCAGTTGAATCACTGAGTCGACGGTCAGCATCACCGTATGCCCGCGATGGGGTGCTCGCGCGATTTCCTCGCGTACATTGACGACGACTCCGCGAGCGTCGCGGTCCAACAGGCGTTCGCCATCGCGACCAGCCAACAGGTCGTCGCAACTTTGTTCAATGCCCCCGCGACCGATGCCGTCGATATCTCGCAGTCCCAACACGTGAGCCGCCAGCGGACCTTGTGGGTACTGCCGCATGTACTCCTTGCGGAACCCCCAAGTGCCGTCGGGTAGATCCAGTCGCTCGATGATCTCGGCATCTGCTTCCGTCAAACGGCGCTTGATCCACAGAAATCGTTTCGTGCGGTGCCGCATGATCCGCTCGAACACCGCGTCGGCATCGAGGCCCAGCGGTTCGGAGACTCGCATGGCAAACCGCCACGGTTGCTCGATGCGTTTGGGGTCCACAAACAGGCTACGGCTCTTGACCGTGGTGGCCAGCAGGCGACCGTGTCGATCCACGATGTCGCCCGGACGCGCGTGAATGGATTCGACGTACAGCCGTTGTTGTCGGGCTCGCAACGCGAAGTCCGGCTGCGCAATGGCTTGCAGGAAGACCAAGCGTCCGATGAGCACCATCCACACGGACAGCACAACGGCCATGACAAATCGCAGACGCCATTTGGAAATCGGTCGAATTCGAGTCGCCGGCTCTTCAGTCAGAAAGTCATCGACAGCGAGGTGGCCGGGGTTGGAATCAATTTCCGGATACGAACTGAGTGCCGCTGTTTCGAGTGGTTCCGATTCAGGTGCGTTCTTGGTGTCGTTGTCACGGATTGAGTCGGTTTCAGGTTTGTCATCCAATTCGCAAACCGGCGCGGTCTCAGCCGTTGCATCATCGGGTGCGACGTGCGGCGGATCGATTCGTTGAAAGCGTTTCCCTACCGACGATTGTCGCGAGCGCTTGCGACGCGAACGTTTGTTACCACCTTTCGAAGCCGAACCAATATCAACCGGTGTATCGGCCTCGGCTTGCAGTTGATGAGCCGGCGCTTCGGCTGCGGCCTGCAAGTCACTTGGCGATTCGATCGTCGCTTGATTTGAAGTGGACTGCACCGATTCGACTTCTTGCGTGGGCGCTGAACCACCGGACGATCCGTCGGGTCGATGTCCGCGCCGTCGGCGCTTGCCTTTTCGTTGTCCATCCCACTCGACGAGCATGGCCCGCTCCGCTAGCGACTGGCTGGTGTCGAACGCTGCCACGTCAGCAGCGGAAGCCTGCGAGAAGTCGTCTTGACCGGACCCTTGGGCTGTTCGAGTTTCGTCTCGTTGCGTTCAATCGAATCCATCACGCGAGTCGGCGCGCCCAACTGCTGAGTCAGCAGTCGCAGCTTGGCGTGACGTTCGAGCAACACTTCACTGCGGTAATACTGTCGGCTGACTTCGCGACGTAACTCAAGCATGCGTTTCTCAAGCGCCACCCCGAGGAGCGAGGTCAACACAACCAACGCAATGGCGGCACCGAAGCGAAAGATCATGATTTGATTTGCGATCGATGGTTGTCGATTGAGGGTGCTTGACAGCGAGGTCGATTCGAACCGCACGTCGTCACGTTGAACCGCGCATAAAAAAACGGCCTCGATTGAGGCCGTCGCTCGGCTGATGTCCGACAAACCTCTCTAGGTTTATCGGTTGTTTTGTCCGCGTCCGACGATGCGGACATTGCTGGCATCGGCAGGGAGTCGCAAGACAGTTCCGATAGGCAGTTTGTCCGGGTTCTTCACGTGACTCTGATTGAGCTTGTAAATCTGAATCCACCGAGACGCACGGCCCAAATGCTGTTGGGCGATTGCTCCCAACGTGTCACTCGCACCGGCTCGATAGGCCGGATTGCCGTCGCTGTCGATGAAGAAGCCAGGACGTTCCTGACTCACACCCGCGACCGTGTTGCCGAGATCGCTGGGGCAAAGCTTCGGATACTTCGCGTGCAGCGTCGCAACCGGTGGGATCAGCACCTTCATCGCCGGTCGCATCTTGCGGGCATCCGGAATTCTCGTCGAGTTGTATGCACCCAGGGCCTGGTTGTATCGACCGGTTTGATAGTACTTGCGAGAGATCGTCCAAAAGTTTTCACCCACATCAACCACGTGAACTCGTGCTCGAGCCCGTGGATCGGCGTTCGCTGCACCCGTGCGATCCAACGTGAACTCTTGGGGCTCCGCTCGGAATGTACCGGTTACCGGCGGTGATACCGGTCGCAACGCATCGAGTGGTTGAACCGGACGAATCGGGTCAGCCGAGAAGCCGGGGTCGCCGGTGTTCGCTTGCCCTTCGATCGGCATTGTCGTTTCACGAATGATCCGTGGTTCGCCGTTGGCCGGAGTTGCCGGGCGATTCCGTTCGAGCAGCGCGTCCAATTCCGCAGCACCCGCTGGAGTTGTCGTGTTTCCGGCAGCGGGCGTTTTGCTGCCATCTTCGAACTTGAAGGCATTCCCGTTCTGTGCAAAGGCATCCGTGTTGGCGAGCGGCGTTGCCGCCGAATTGGGATTCGTGGTTGGTCCGTTCTCTTCAAACAGCGGATGAACTTGAGTGGAGGCCGTGTTCGACGACACAACATGAACCGGTTGCCGAACTTCGCCCGAGTTGCCGCGCTCGATCGGTTGCTGAAAGGCATCCGTCAATTCACCGGGCGGCGTTCTTTCCGGAATCGTGTTTTGCTCGAACGGAACGAGATTCGGGTCGTCGAGCGAGACAGTGCGTGGCTGCTCAACCGGCTGAAGCACATGCGCCGGTTGATTTGCAGGAGTGGACGATCCCGGCGTCGCGAACGGATTGAATTCATTGAGACCTTGCCCGTTCGACTGCCCCGTCGCAGCAGGTTCGATCGGCCTCGCCGTTCCCGGCGATTGGCCAGCCGGAAGTTGTCCGAACGGATTTTCCATGCTTCCAGCAACCGGCGTGTTTGCGGCCTCGACCCGAGTCGGAAGTGTTTGGACTCCGGTTGCACCGTTTGGCACTTTGCTTTGATCGAAGCCGATCGGCTGAATGACACCCGTTGGCTGCGGTCCACCGACAACTGCCGGGGGCTCGGTTTGATGTGGGATGCCATGCTCATGCGGATGCGGATGCGGATTGACGGTCGAAGCATCCTCTTTGGGTACGACCGACTTTCCCGCGAGTTGTTTCGTTTTTGAATCCGCAGTGATGCCGTCAATGTTGAGTACGGTTTGTTCGTTGGTCTTGCGATAGACCACGAATCCGAATGCACCGAGCAACAACAGAATCAATGCCATACCGATTTTTGTTTCGCGAGCCATCCCTGATCTCCTTGACGAAAACCCCCAGTCCTCGTCGTCAGTTTTATTTGGGGTTGAGTCCCCTTCTGGTGTCTCGACCGCAGCCGATGCACCCGAGATTTCGTCCGAGGACTCGATCGACGCCGAGCCGTCCGACTGTGTCGCATCCTCCGTGTCTTGATACGAGTCGTCCGTGTGTCTGCCGTTTTCGTGCCGGTCAGCGCTGTGTTGGTCAACCTGGTGCCGGTCGGCCACATGGCTTGTCGTCCGACTTGTCACTGCGGTTTCAAATTGAAATCCGAACCCCGGATTCTTCCGTGCTGCGTCGTTGCCGTTTTCCGCAATCAGACCGTCGGTCGACGACAGCAAATTTTCGGCGGCCGCCAGCAGGCTGTCGTCGGACAGATCGCCATCGGACATGCCTTGATCCGCCAACTCGTCGTCGGACGCGTCGGAATCCCGTGTCGAGGAATTCGAACGTTGAGAACCCGAACGCTCGTGCGGGAACCCTAATCGGTCTTCATCGCCGCCCTGAGCTTCGCGGTGCGACTGCGAGGGTTGAGACGCTGCTCGGCCGGAGTGGCGGTGACCGGTTTTGTTGTGAGGTTTTGCCATTGGCTTTGAACTCGAAACGTCTGTTTCACCAATCGATCTTCGAGCGAATGGAAGGTCAACACGACCACTCGCCCGCCAGGTTTAAGGACGCTGTCTAAGAACGCGTGCAAGAACTATTTCCGAAAACGCGATGATCGGTTAAAAGGCTGTCGACCCCTGTTGAATCC
>JAQBZS010000508.1 GCA_027622115.1 Planctomycetota bacterium
TGCCTGGCGGCAGGCGGCGAGTGACTCCGCAAGACAGAGCGAACTTGCGAAGCTTGCCGCAGAGGTCGAGGCTTTGCTGTCCGGTCCGCGCCCCGCGAAGGCGAGCGACGCCGACCGCGTGGTCTATGACAGGTTGTTGCCGATGGACGGGCCGTTGCTCAAGGGTGTGGACGTGGCCCGGCTCGCGAAGCCTCGACCCAAATCGACGAAGTTCGGCTTGCCGAAAGAGCGATTCGGCACGCAATCCGGAAGCAAACCGGTGGACGCGGCGAGTCTTGTTGCGGCAACGGATTCGGTCACCGAAGTGCGACTGCCGGCGGCGTTGTTCGTCGGCCGCGAATTCGTGGTCGATGGTCGTCTCGACGACGCGCCCGGGGATCGTGTCGTGCAGTTTCAGGTCCGCACGGGCGCGGTGGATGCCGGCCCTCGCTGGATCGGCACCGGACCATTATTGGCGTCTCCGGAAAGCGCGGGCTACAAGCGGCTGATTCAGGGGTACGCCAAATTCCGCCGCGTGTTTCCGCTGTTCCTCTGCTTTCCGCAGGTCATCCCGAATGACGAAGTGGTCTCGTTGAAGATGTTCCACCGCGAGGACGAACCGCTCGCTCGGCTGTTTCTCGATCCCGAACAACAACAGCGTCTCAAACATCTGTGGGACGAGCACCAATTCATCAGCCGGCAAGCGATCGCCGAGAACGAATACCTGCCGTTGTTCATCGGCTTCGTGACGCAGGATCAGCCGAAGACCATGTTCGATTTCTTCGATGCTCAGCGACCGGCCTTTCAGCAACGGGCCGACGTATTGCTGAAGGCGGAGGAAGCGGCGATTCTCAAACAGCTTGAAACGCTGCTGGCATTCGCCGAGCGGGCCTACCGACGTCCGTTGAGCGACAAGGAACGCAGCGACCTGCGCGATCTGTACCAGACGATCCGCACCAAAGGGCAAGACCACGACGACACGTTCCGCCGCGTCCTGGCACGAGTCCTGGTGGCACCAGCGTTCTTGTTCCGCATCGAACGGGCACCGTCCGGCAAGGAACGCGGACTCGTCACCGATTGGGAACTCGCCACACGATTGAGCTACTTCCTGTGGTCGAGCGCACCCGACGACGAATTACGCAAGCTCGCCGCCGCAGGTCGACTTCACAATCCGGATGTGTTGAGCGGCCAAGTCGAACGGATGCTCAAGGACAAGCGGTTGCGGACGCTGGCCGTCGAGTTCGGTACGCAGTGGATTCACGTCCGTGGATTCGATGACTTCAAAGAGAAAAACGAGACGTTGTTCCCAACATTCACTGCCGAATTTCGCAAGGCGGTCTACGAAGAGTCGATTCTGTTCTTTCAGGATTTGTTCCAAAGCGACCGCGCCGTGACGCAGGTGCTCGACGCGGACTACACGTTTCTCAACGAGTCCTTGGCGAAGCATTACGGCATCCCCGGCGTCAGCGGCCCGCAGTGGCGGCGAGTCGACGGCGTGCGGAAGTTTGGACGCGGCGGCGTGCTGGGATTGGCCAGCGTGCAGTCGCGGCAGGCCGGGGCGTCGCGGTCGAGCCCGGTGCTTCGAGGCAATTGGGTGGTGGAAACGCTGCTCGGCGAGAAACTCCCGCGCCCGCCGGCGGACGTCCCGCGATTGCCCGAGAAAGAAGGCGACGGCGGTTTGACGATGCGACAGCAGGTCGAACTGCATGCCAAGTCGCCGTCGTGTGCGAAGTGCCATGTTCGCATCGACCCGTACGGGTTCGCGTTGGAGAAGTACGATTCGATTGGTCGTCTGCGTGAAAAGGATCTCGCCGGACTGAACGTGGATGCCAAGGCGAAACTCCGTGACGGGACCGAGTTCGAAGGCATCGACGGACTGCGAACGTATTTGCTGACGCAGAAGAAAGACGTGGTCGTGCGGCTGTTCTGTCGGCGGCTACTCGGCTACGCACTCGGCCGCGCTGTCACGCTCTCGGACACGGCCTTGCTGGACGAGATGGTTTCCAAACTGAACAAGAACGACGGTCGCGTCTCGATCGCGGTGCAGTCCATCGTCCACAGTCCGCAATTCCGCATGATTCGCGGCATCGCTCATGCGGATTAGGTTCGCAGCTTGAAAATGCGAGCAAGAAGCCAAGAAATCAACACGTTGTAGATCAACACGTTGTAGTACGAGGGAGTTAGGCGTTTGATGATGCACATAAAATCGAGTCGTGAAAACAGTCGGCTAGCCCGTGCGATTGGTCTGATCAGCAGTCCCCATTCGCCGTGGGTCAAAGTCTGCTGCCTTACATTGCTTTGCGGACTACCGACGCTCGCCGCAAACGCTCAATCGAAGCCGATCGCGTATCGCGGCGCGCGAATCTTGACTGCGGCCAAGCAAGATTTCGATCCCGGGTGCCTCGTGATTCACCAGGGACGGATTGTCGCCGTCGGATCCGTGCCGGACATCAAGATTCCCCAGGGAGCCACCGTGGTTGATGTCTCGGGCAAGGTCATCATCCCCGGTCTGGTCGACACACATTCGCACCTGGGTGTCGCGTCTCGGCCGCTGGTGAGCGCGAATTCGGACGGCAATGAAAGTACCGGCCCCGTGCAGAGCATTGTGCGGGCACTGGACTCGCTCAACCCGTTCGATCCAGGGATTCGCATGGCGAACGCCGGCGGCGTGACGACCGCCAACATCATGCCCGGCAGTTCTAACGTCATCGGTGGGCAGACCATCTATGTGAAGCTGCGCGGGAAAACTCCCCACCGCATGCACATTGAATCGCCGGACGTTTTCGGTGGCTTGAAGATGGCCAATGGCGAAAACCCAAAACGTTACGGCTCGCGCGGACAAGCACCCGGGACGCGGATGAAAGTCGCCGCGTTGCAGCGCTCGGAATACGTCAAGGCGATCGACTACCGCGCCAAGTGGGATCGCCATCGCAAGAAAATTGCGGCCGGGGAGAAGGACCCGCCGCCGGACCGCGATCTGTCGTTGGAACCGCTGGTCGAAGTGCTCAACCGCAAACGGACCGTGCATTTCCACACACATCGCGCGGACGACATCTTGACCGTCTTGCGGCTGAAGCGGGAATTTGGCTTTGACCTGGTGATTCAGCACGGCACGGAAGCCTTCAAAGTCGTGAACGAAATCGCCAAGCACAAAGTGCCCGTGTCGATGACGATCGTCGACAGTCCCGGCGGCAAAGCCGAAGTGGTGGATTTCATCGAGGAATGCGGTGCCGAAATGGCTCGTTTGGGAATTCCGGTGCTGGTCAACACGGATGATCCCGTGACCGAGAGCCGCTTCTTTTTGCGGACGACGGCCATCCCCGTGCGAGGCGGATTGGATCCGCGTCTGGCCTTGCGGGCCATCACGATCGAAGGCGCGAAAGCCATGCGATTGCAACACCGAGTCGGCTCGTTGGAAGTCGGCAAGGACGCGGACTTTGCCGTCCTCAGCGGAGCACCGTTCAGCATCTACACCCGCGTCCTGCAAACATTCATCGACGGTCAAAGTGTTTTTGATCTCAACGACGCGAGCCAACGGCTGTATCAAACCGGCGGCTTTCAAGTGGCGGACAAGTCGTTGTTGCCGCCGCCGAAACCGCACGTTCAACCGCTGCCCAGCGTAAAAGCTCCAACCTTGCCGGTCGGTCGGAAGGCCGCGTTGCCGAACACCGCCGATGTCGTTGTGCTTGCCGGTCGACTCCACACGGTCGGCAAAGGGACGCTGATCGATGCAGCTGTCACGATCAAGAACGGGCGAATCGTGCGAGTCGGCAAGCGACAGGACGTCGTGATTCCCGATGGAGCCAAAGTGTTGACGGCAGCCGTGGTGACGCCGGGATTGATCGACACGCACAGTTCGGTGCCGCTCGCCGGTGAATACAACATCACGGCGGACCAGGATCAGGACGAAACCAGCGACCCGAACCAAGCAGACTTGCGAGTGATTGATGCGTTCCATCCCGGTGAACCGCTCCTGCGTTTTCTGCTGGAACAAGGCGTGACCGTGATTCATTCGTGTCCCGGTCGCAAAAATGTGATCGGCGGCATGACGGGCGTGTTTCGCACGCATGGGAACTCGGCGGAGACGATGACGGTCAAGTTTCCGCACGCGATGTTGTTCAATCTCGGCGAGTCTCCCAAAACGACGAACGATCAGAAGGAACCGAATACGCGAATGAAAACTGCGGCCATGATTCGCGCGGCGTTGACGTCGGCGGCGAATTACAAGCAGTCTCGCGCGGTCGATCCCAACAAGCCGCGAGACCTCAAGCTCGACGCGTTGACCGAGGTGCTCGACGGCAAGGCCCAGGCGATGTTTTGCGGTCAACGGGCGGACGACTTACTGACCAGTCTGCGGCTGATTCGCGAGTTCAAACTGAAGGGCACACTGGCTCTGGCCGCCGAGGGTTACATGATCCGCGATGAATTGAAGGCGGCTGGAGTGCCGGTCATTGTGCATCCGACGATGCAACGCGTTGGTGGGTTGGAAACGATCAATTCCATCCTGAACAACGCGTCGGCCCTGTCGGACGGCGGCATACGGATTGCGATCGGCAGTGGGTTTGAAGGTTACGTCCCCAAGAGCCGAGTCATTCGGCATGAAGCCGCGATCGCGATGATTCACGGACTTGGCTTCGACAAGGCGCTGAGCGCCGTCACGCTCGACGCCGCGCGGGTTTTGGGAATCGAGAAAGACCACGGCAGCATTGAAGCCGGAAAAGTCGCCGATTTGGTGCTGTACGACGGCGACCCGTTTGAGCACATCACACACGTGACGCACGTGCTGGTTGACGGCAAAGTGGTGCATGACCGTGCGGCCCGAGCGGTCATTCCGATTGCTCAGCGGTTGCAGTTTCTGACGCCGGCTGTGTTTTGTTGTCTGGGCTTCTGATTGGCTCCGAAGACTCAAGATCCCACGAAGAAAGTCCGACTGGCGAATTCGTTGGATCCTTAATTCGTTGGAGCCACACTCGAATATGGGGTTCCAACGAATTATTAAAGGACCCAACGAATATTTACGGTGATAACCGACAGCTCATACGTTGCCTCGATGATTTGTTGCCTCGCTCCAACCCCGCCCCCCCCTTTGCGACATCGGTTCAACATCTCATCCCAAAGTCCGCGAGTCTGTGGCTTGGGCGGCATCCAACGGTCCGGCAACTTGGCCGATTGTTGAATCGATTCGTGTCTTGTGACTTTTGCGTTCGCGACCGGCACGAAAGCCAAGAACTCGGCCAACTTTGCCACGACCGTGTTCTCTCACCGAAAATTGTCGGGTACACTCAATGCATGAGTGAATGACTCCATCTTCGCTCAAGTCCACTCCTCGTGTTCGGAGTATTCGCATGCGTCGTTTGATGTTGGCAATCAGTTTCGCTGTGTCGGTCACTCTGCAATCGAATGCTTTCGCTCAAACGAACTCGTTGTTTGGAACGCAGAATCAGGCAGGCGGCGGTGGTGCGACCGTGGGTGGTTCCGGAGCCGGAATTGCTCAGCAGCCGAACGCGGGAGTGCAACAAGACTTCGGTCAGGCCTCCGGCACGTCGATTCAAGACCTCGGCGGTGCGGCGGCCAACGTGGGCCAGCAGAGTTTCACCGGAGCCAACACGGGCGGCGGATTCGTCGGCAACCGGCAAGCCGGCGATCAGGGCGGCCAAGCAACTCGCCAAATCAATCGCGGCGGCGGGGGTGGTGGATTCAACAACAACGCGACTCAAAACCAACAGACCCGCAAAATCGTCCGTCCGCGAGCCCGCATCGCGTTCAAGTATTCGAAGCCGCAAATGGCAGAGATTCGCGGTCAAGTCCAGTCGCGAGTGCTGCGCATCATCTTGAGACGCGACGAGTTGCGGGGTGTGGAAATGGCTATGGATGACAAGGGTCACGT
>JAQBZS010000509.1 GCA_027622115.1 Planctomycetota bacterium
GCTTTGTCAACTGGGGAACAAATGGGTGGGAACACAGGAGATTCGAAGCACCGACGCACGTGCGTCACCCGACCCGTCACTTTCGTCAAAAAAACGGTGTGCCGCGGAAGTATCCATGCGCCAAGAGCTCGATCTCGCGGACACTCAGCCGCGCCCCGGCGACCGCCTGCACGAAGCGTTCGATTTCGTTTTGGCCGACGCCGTTCATGCGCATGAACGTCCGTAGCGTGACCATGTACGAGTAGACGGGAAACGCGCCGCGAAACAGAATCTGTTGGATCGCGGGGCTCATCGGGGTGAGCAGATTGCGACGCGTGCTGACCCATGCCTTGCTCCGCGAGAGCATCTCGGCCACGTCGGCGATCGTCATCTCATGCGCGCTCAACAGCTCGGCCACGAAGCGGGCCTGCTCGAGGATGCTCAGCGTCCTCTGCTGGCGGGCGCTGAGCAAGCTGGCGATGCCCTGTGTTTCGTCTTCGCCCCACGAGACATACGGGACGCACTCGATGCCCAGTTTCGCGGCACACCGGTTGCGCCGGAAGCCATCCAGCAGCAAGCGGCCTTGCGGCGTATCGACACCTGCCAGCGGCTCTTCGATCCCACGCTCGGCAATCGAAGCCAGCAAGCGCGCTTCGGCAGCGTCGTTCCGCAATCGGTAACTCTCGTAGCGGAGATCCAGGCTGCTGCGTTCCACGGACTGACTCATCGATCGCACCGTCAGGGCGGGTGTTGGTTGAGAAAGCGAAGAACATATTCGCGCCGCGGCAACCTGTCGAAGCTGCGTTGTCTCATGCTCCGTAGCAGGACGTGCAGGAGTTCACGGCGGCTGATCGTGCGGCCTTCGATCACGCTCACGACCATCGCCAGATACGGCAACATGGGTGAGTTCACCAGAGTGGCTTCGTCAAGCACGAAGCCGTCCAGTACCAACTTCACGTCCTCGCGGCACACTTCCTCGAAATCAACCTGCGTTGATTGATGCGTGGGATGTGGTGTAGGTTGCGTTACGGACTCAAGGGGAGTATCAGCGGGTGAGGCGCCGTGGTCGGCCGGCGTCGTATCTGGCGACGTCCCGTTTTCGCTGTCGCCACATTCGCTTCGCTTGCCGTTGAGAACCTTCTTATTCTTGCGTCCTCGGTCCGTTCGGTAGTGCTTCTTGCTCCGCTCGTTGGCCTGCTGGCGGCGGTGGCGCCCACGGCAACCGAACGCACAGCGGAGATTCCGCCGATTCGCATTCCGCGGATGTGTCAGGAAGCGAATTCCACAGTGGCAGCAGTGGACCGCACAGCTTGCCAGACCGGGATGATCGCGCAAGATGGCATCCAGCGTGAGCTGATACTGACGAACAAGCGGACGGGCGCGGTCGTCCTGATGCCAATCCTGGCGAAACGAAAAGAATTCCCCGACGGCGACGACAAAAACGCCAGGTTCTCGGATAAGATGCTGATCGTATTGGACACCTCCTCGTCCTACTCACTCGACGCCTATGCGGCGAGGTGTAGGACGAGGATTTTTCACACATTCACACCAAATCCAGTGCAACGCGCTGGCGCAACCGCGTGACGTGATACAAACGACCGCTGTTTGGTTCCATGGAACGCGATCAAGCATTCGTGCCACCAAACGTGGCATGGGCCCGAACTGGCCTGAGACATTCGTGGACGTGAAGTTCTGTTTTAGAAAGTGGGAAACAACATGGTTCATTCAAACGGCCGTTGGCGACTACCCGAGGATTCGGGCAAACGCGACGATCCAGACAAGGACTTTCCCATTCGGCAAGCGTTTACCGACTGCTCCGGTCAAACCAGGCACTTTGTTATAAAGTACTTCCGCGCCAGTCTTGGGTTTGGCGTGCAGGCGGAGGAAGAAGGAAAAGTTGGGCAAGGATTCTACTTCCGCGAGTTCGATGCGACGAGTCCCTATTTAGCACTCGGTCGCCTTCGCGGACGAATCGAGAAAGCGCTTGCCACGCGGCATATTGAGCAACGAGAGCCGGGAAGTTTTCAGGCCACCCACCGCACAGTGCGAGGCAGAATCTCCTATTCGGATGGCGAAGTCGCCTTCGTCATTGATGGGCAGCTACTCACCTTGCAACAGTTTGGAAAGATGGTCGAGACGTTTGAGGGATTCGAGTTTCGATTCGATATCCGCGATTAATCATGTCCCTACGACAACGGTGCCTCGCCAACCGGTCGCGGTTGAACCCTACTTGGAAGAAAAGAGACCCAAGACGACTTGTCGCCGGTAATCCAGTCGCCCTTTCTTCTTTCCAAGCAGTGGATCCATTTACCTGAGCACGAATGGGTCAATTCAGCTGAGCGACATAGACCTGCTAGTCGTCACTGGGGATCCTTTCAGTTACCATGAGCAGTTCAACCTCGCAACCTCAGGTCTGGTGCTGGAAATCAAATTTCCTATCAGTTGGTTACAATCGACCCCGACTGACTGCCAAAGAATCCGGCAACTTACTAACGAGGGCTGTCGGGTTCGACGATGAGTAACTGCTGGTTCGCAGGAATCGGCCCAGCAATTTCCTGAAGGTCGCCGCCTAGCCATTGAACGGAGATGTGATCAACGACATCAGCATCGCCAAGCCCGAAATAAAGCGGCAGCGAGCTTTGCGATATGTAACCGGACTGGCCGTCGTGAACTTGCGTAAACACTTTGTCCCCGATGGTAACTTGAACCCTCGCGCTTAACCCGTCTCTGTTTGAACGTGTGCCGCGCAACTGAATCTTCAGGAAATGCAGAGTCTCTTTTTGCTCGCTGAGATTGCTGGTGAGCACCATCGGTGGACTATTGAAGTCATTGGTCACAATGTCGAGGTCTCCGTCCTGATCGAGATCGAAGATGACGGATGATCTGGACCCGAGGGCTCCCCAAGCGACAACTCGCCCACTTTGCCCGGCACACTCTGGATGGTCTTTGTCAGCGCCCGAGCAATCGAGTTCGAACCAGGGAGTTACGACTCGACCGTCTCGTCGTGGTTCGACTCCCAAGATGAATTCCGCGTCCACGAATGTGTTTCCGTGGTCATTGAGCAACAGCGAGTTGGTCTGATAACGAAACGTAAAATTCATGCACGACGTAATAAACACATCCTGGAATCCATCGGCGTTGAGATCACCCACGCTGTGTCCCCACGGCCAGTAATTTTCCGCATTGATCTGATCGGACACCTCACGAAACAGGTCAGGTCCCTGCTTCTCGTAAAACCCATTTCCAAAGACATTCTTCCCTGTGCCGCGACTGCGCAGATAGGACTTCGGCGGTACTGCGTCGTCGCGTGGTTTTTTCTTTTCTTGAGGACCATTGATGTCCCGCCAAGGCTGCCACATGTCAGCATGCATGTTGGTAATGAATAGATCCATCAAGCCATCGTTGTTGTAGTCGAATGACTTGACGCACATCCCGCCCCAAACTGAATTCGGAAAAACCTGTGAGCCCCGACGCTCAAATCTTTTCCCCTCGACGTTCTCGTAGTACTCGTCATTGCCTTGCATGTTGACGACGTACAGATCGGTCCATCCATCGTCGTTCGCATCCAGGGGTGTCGCGTCACCGGACCAGCCGTTGTCAACCAGTCCGGTCTCTTTCGACACATCGCGAAAGAGATTCCCGCCTTCGTTATGATACAGAATGCTCTGCTCGGACCGTTCTGCAAACAGGTGCCCCGCAAAAGCGGAATCCGTCCCGATGAAGTAAGGATGGTCTTGCTTTTCACGGTCGCGGCTGTAGCCGATTTCATCCGTCGTAAAGACGCCGACATTTGTCAGGAACAAGTCCAGCCGTCCGTCGCGGTCGTAGTCGAAAAAATCGGCGCTCGATGAATGCCCCACATGTTCCAGCCCAGACTTCACGGTGGCATCGGTGAAGTGGCCTTGACCGTTGTTTTCGAAGAAGGCGTTACCGTGCCGTGTCGTGGTGACGAACAGATCCGGATCTCCATCGTTGTCCGTGTCGGCGAATGAAGCACTGACGGCGACTCGCCCCGCCAGAGCGACGCCGGCCTGCTCAGTGGTATTTTCAAAACGACCTTGGCCGAGGTTCCGCCACAGCTCGCCCCCACTGACTTGATTGAGGAAGTACAGATCGTGCAGTCCGTCTCCGTCGACGTCGGCAACCGCTATGCCGTTAGCATGGTCATAGTGGTTTTGCTTGAAGTCCCGGGCTGCGTCGGAGACGGCACGATTTAAAAAACGAATTCCGCTCTCCTCGACGCGGTCGTCGAAGGAAAAATCATGCCGGACGCGCAACTGGTTCGCCGTGGCCAGTTGATCGTCCCGACGCTGCTCCAGCCAACGTCGATCGAACAGTTCATTCGGTATGGCGAGGTGAGTCGTCTCATCAGAATTCGCCGGGGACTCGGACAGGACCGACCGCAGATCCCGCAGCAACTTGCCGAAATCGTCCTCGGAGAGGCCATCGTAATAGCCGCGAATGCGCCCGTGGGAATCGACGAGGAAGAAGAGCGGGCTATGCGTAATCGGCACTGACGTGTCCGTCGCGGAATTCGACACAGGCAGTTTGAATCCGTCTTTGCTGAGCGCCCAGAGATCCGCACGCTCGCCGGTCAGGAATTTCCAATGTTGGGGGTCCGCATGGTGAATCTCGGCGTATTCGCGAAGCCGCTCCACCGTGTCGTTTTCCGGATCGACGGTAAAGCTCACCAATCGAATGCGTTCCCATTCGTCCCAGCGGCTGGCACGCCGCTGAAGTTCCTCGAATTTCGCGGTCTGCCGTGGGCATGTCGCGGTGCATCGTGTAAACATGAAATTCGCGACCCACACATAACCGGCACTTTCCTTGGCGCCAAACGCTGTTCCCAACTGGTCGGTCAGTTCGAATTGAGGCGCGTCGAACATCACGACCGGCCCAAACGAGTTTGCAGTTTGGAGACGCTCGTTGGAATCGCCGTCGCCAGCGGCATTCGACGCAGGAACTGGCTTACGCTGATCCCCCGCTTTGCTGAGGTCGTTTCCTGGTTGCTGCCGATTGCAAGCGATCACGCCACAGAGCAGGAACGCTGTAATTAGATGAACGCTTCTCTCGCCAGCGAACTTCCGGTCGCGTCGATTGAGGTAGCTATCGTGAGTCATGAGAGCAGTAGCCTTTCGTGGTGGCCCAGGTTCAATACGAGCGCGCTGTCGGAGCTTCAAGTTTTTGTTCGCTAAGCCATTTCAGAAACAGGGCTCGCGATTCAACGACAATGATTCCAGTCAATTCGGGGTGTGAATCTCCGCACAATTCATTGCCAAGCAAAGGATACTGCCCGGCGATTGTGGGGCGAAACTCCATTTGAAATTCGAGACTCGGAACGGCGATCTCTTTCTTCTCGAAGATCGGGATCTCCAAGACGTAAACGTAATCCGTGCTTTTCAGCACGAGCTCGACGGCCGTCTCTAACGGAACATGGACATGACGCAGAGTCAGCACGTCGTCGGACGTCGCAAGCCGTCCGTCGAAACCCGGATATCGCACATGCCAGCGATAATTGCTGCCGGTAACTTCAATTCGATAGGGCTCACAGATTCGGGCTGCGACGTTCGTCTCCGTCGTGGGGTCATCGGCCGCCGATTCTCTCTGCGCTTCGGATCGCGAATGAGCCGCCTCGGAACATCCCCCGGAGCCAACGACGATCAGGAGCAACAGAGCGCCGAATGAAATTGTCAAACCGTGGCTGAGCGGCGCCAGACGATGTCTTTGGTGGCTCAGCAATCTTTGGGCTAGCCTGCATTTTTCATCACATCGGAAAATGTGGAGGGGCATCGGCGTAGCGCGGCGTTTTTTTGAGTGGTGGCTGACTGATAGTAATTTTGATTTCACTCAGTCTACAAGGAAGACTCGCTCATGCAAGGGATGCGG
>JAQBZS010000510.1 GCA_027622115.1 Planctomycetota bacterium
TGGGTTCCGCGTTGTGGTTCGACGCAGCTTGGGACCATTGTCCCGAGCGATCACGGGACCATTGTCCCGTGCTACTGGGAGGCGAAACGCGACGACGGATTCATCGAGTTGCCGCGAACTGAGCGAACTGAGTGTGCTGGAAGTTGGGCTCGTTGAACCACACCCCTATAATCCTCGGCCCGTTCCTACCCACCGCCAAGTTTCGCCGAGTCGACTGGATCTCATGGAAATCGTTCACTTCCCGCATCCCGCGTTGCGATGGAAAGCCAAGCCCATCAAGGAAATCAATGCCGAACTGCGTTCCAAGATCGCGCGGATGTTCGAATTGATGTACGAATTCCGTGGCATCGGATTGGCCGCCACGCAGGTTGCACTGCCGTATCGCCTGTTCGTGATGAATTGCGCGGGCGATCCCGAACAACCCGACGAAGAAATGGTCTTCATCAATCCCGAAATCACGCGCCGCAACGGCAGTGTGACGGGTGAAGAGGGCTGCCTCAGCGTGCCGGAAATGTTCGGACAAGTTCCGCGAGCCGAAAAGATCGTCGTCAATGCGTTCGATCTGAGCGGCGAAGATTTCACCTACGAACTCACGGACTTGCTGGCTCGCGTGGTGCAGCACGAGAACGACCATCTCGACGGCGTGATGTTCTTCGACCGCATGTCGGACGCCGGTCGCAAAGAGCTGCAACCGAAGATCGAAGACTTCGAACTTGAATTTCGACGCAAACAAGCCATTGGCGAAATCGCATCGGATGACGAGCTGAAAAAACAACTCCAGGCCCTTGAGCCGCAATGATCGAGCGTGTGATGCGAGACAACTTACTCACCGGCCGTCACTTCTTGGATCGCCGACATTTCCTCGGCGACATGAGTACCGGGTTGAGCGGAATTGCGTTGGCTGAGTTGTTGGCAAACGACGGGTTGCTCGCGGACGACGAACAGACTCCGCGTCAAAGCGTCGGTGCAAAGCGACCGATCCGCCCGGAGATCGATCCCGCCAATCCCAATCAACCGCGAGACAGTCATTTCCCGGCTGCCGCGAAGAACGTGATCGTCATTTTCTGCGTCGGCGCGTGCAGCCATCTCGACACGTTTGATTACAAACCGGAATTGATCAAGCGCCACGGCCAACCGCTACCCGGCGGCGACAAGCTCATCACGTTTCAAGGACAGCAAGGCAATCTGACCCGCAGCCCATGGGTGTTCAAACCGCGTGGCGAATCCGGCAAGATGGTCTCGGATCTAGTCCCGCACTTGGGCGAGATGGCTGACGAGATGTGCTTCGTTCACTCGCTGACCACCAAGACCAACACGCATGGTCCGGGCGAAAACGTGATGTCGACCGGGTTCAACGTGGATGGTTTTCCAAGCATTGGCGGCTGGATCACGTATGCACTTGGCAGCGAAGCGTCCGACTTGCCCGCGTTCGTTTCGATTCCGGATTCGCGCGGCACGCCGCAATCCAGCGTCAACAATTGGGGGCCGGGATTCTTGCCGGCCGCGTTCCAAGGCACCGACTTCAATGCCGCGAAGCCGATTCGGAATCTTCAACGACCAGCCAAGGTCTCGGCGGAAACGGATCTCGCGACACGGGAATTTCTGAAGCGACTGAACCAACGACATCTCGAACGCTTTCCCGGCGATTCGCAGTTGGCTGCTCGGATTTCGAGTTATGAACTCGCGGCACGAATGCAACTCAGCGTGCCCGAAGTCAGCGACATCAACAACGAGCCCGCGCACATACTCAAGATGTACGGAGCCGACGACGCGAAAAACACGCTCAAGGCGTCGTTCGCTCGGAACTGCATTCTCGCGCGGCGATTGGTCGAACGAGGCGTGCGATTCGTGCAGTTGTTCAACGGGGCCTATCAAACGGGCGGCGAAGGAGTCAGCAACTGGGACGGGCACAAGGTGTTGCAGCAGCAGTATGCGAAGCACGGTCCCGCGCTCGATCAACCGGCCGCCGCACTGTTGAAGGATCTCAAACAACGCGGCTTGCTCAAGGACACACTGGTGGTGTGGTGTACCGAATTCGGTCGCATGCCGACGTTTCAAAAGGGTGCCAGCGGCCGAGATCACAATCCGTCGGGCTTTACCGGTTGGCTGGCGGGAGCCGGCGTGAAAGCGCCGTTCAGTTATGGAGCCACCGACGATTTCGGTTACAAGGCGGCGGAGAACGTTGCCACCGTGCATGACTTCCACGCCACCATCCTGCACCTCTTGGGACTGGATCACGAACGGCTGACGTTTTACCACAACGGCTTGGAGCGGCGTTTGACGGACGTGCATGGTCATGTCATCCGTCCGGTCTTGAAGCCGGTTGCGACTAAGCGTGCGTAGAAGCTATCTGAAAAAGAGGTCTGACCCTCTCCGGCCTCAGTTTTTGCCGGGGTTTAGCGAGGCCTCCAAAGGGTCAGACCCCTTTTTCAGATAGCTTCTAGCCGCTAATCGTTTCTTTGCTCACCTACTTCTCGGCGAACACCATGAATGCGCGAAGTATTGCGATCGCAGGTTTGTTGATCCTGGTCCTGTCGCCAATCGTCAGCGCCGACACCGGTGGCAAGACTCAGCCGGAAGATCTCGGTGCCGGACTAGCGTTCGTCGATTGGCTGATCGTCGGCATCTACGCCGGTTCGACGCTCGTCTTGGGCTGGTATTACGGTCGCAAGCAGACCAGCACACGCGAGTACTTTGTCGGCAGCGGCAAGATAAATCCGGTGCTGGTCGGGGTGTCCTTATTCGCCACGTTGTTGAGCACGATTTCGTATCTGTCGATGCCCGGCGAGGCGCTGGGCAAGGGACCGATCAACATGGCCACGATGCTGTGCTACCCGCTCGTGTTCGTCATTGTCGGATTCTGGTTGTTGCCGGTTTATATGAAGCATCGCGTGACGAGTGCGTACGAATTGCTTGAGATCAAACTTGGACGCGGCATTCGCACAATGGGTGCCGCGATGTTCGTGAGTCTGCGATTGGTGTGGATGTCGCTGCTGGTTTATCTCACCGCTAAAGCCATGACCGTGATGCTCGGTGTCACGGAAGACGCCATCCCCATGATCGTGTTGATCACGGGACTGATCGCGGTGGTCTACACATCTCTGGGCGGATTGCAGGCGGTGATCATCACCGACTGTTTGCAAACGCTGTTGCTGTACGGCGGGGCGCTTGTGGTGCTGGCGATGATCACGTTCGACATGGGCTTCGCGTGGTTTCCCACCGAGTGGCAGGCGAATTGGGACACGCAGCCCATCGTGAGCCTCGACCCGAAGACGCGTGTGACGCTGCTGGGATCGGTCATGAATTTCCTGGTGTGGTACGTGGCCACGTCGGGAGGCGACCAGGTGTCCGTGCAACGCTTTATGGCCACGGAAGACGCGAGTGCGGCTCGCAAGGCGTTTGCCGTGCAGCTTTGCGTGTCGGTAATTGTCGGTGTGACGCTGGGTCTCGTGGGCTTCGCACTCTTGGGTTATTTCGAAGCCCACCCCGAGTTCCTCAAAAAGGGCATGTCCTTGAAGGACGACGCGGACGACGTGTTCCCGCACTTCATCGCGTTTCAACTGCCGGTCGGTGTCTCGGGTTTCGTTGTCGCCGCCATGTTCGCCGCCGCGATGTCCAGCATCGATTCCGGGATCAACTCGATCACGGCCGTGGTGCTGACGGATTTCTTGGGCAAGGACTCCAACTCGACCAGCAACGATCGCAGCCAAATCTGGTTCGCTCGCATCTTGGCGTTTGCGATCGGCGCGATCGTGGTGGTCGGCAGTTGTTTCATCGGAGCCATTCCCGGCAACATCACTGCGGTGACTCAGAAGACTTCCAATTTGCTCACGACACCGATTTTCGCGTTGTTTGTCTTCGCGTTGTTCATACCGTTTGCTCGCAAGGCGGGTGTGATCGCGGGTGCGATTTGCGGCACGCTCACTGCGGTGGTCATCGGGTTTTCCGGGCCGATCGTGATGTTGCTCGACACGAAATTCGACATTCCCGTTGAACGCTTTGGTGTGGTGTGGGAACTCAAATCCAGCGTTGTGGAAACCGCCAACGGACCAGTCACCGAGTACTGGCAGACCGTACAAGACCCGATCAGTTTTCAATGGATCGGGGTGTTGGCGTTGCTGGTCAACATTCTGGTCGGCAGCGCCGTGAGCTGGGCGATTGCTCGTCGCGAGTCGAAGTAGATCGCGGCTTAGAACAGAATCGAGTACTCGACACGCACGATGTCTTCGTACCATCGCTGACCCGTCAGGCTGTGGCCATAGCCGATGTAGAACGTGCGAGCATTGTCGTTGCAGCAGCGGCTTGGCCAAAACACTCGCATTCCAATCTTGCCGTTGACGATGGTCGTTTCCGCGTCTTGCAGGCCGCTTCGGACCAACTGCTGACCGCCCAAGACCGACCAACCCACCAACTCGGCGACTGGTGTAATCCGGACATCGCAGGATTCGTGCATCACGTAGGACAACCCGACGCCGTAACGCAAGATGTTGCCCGCGAAGTCCTGGCCGTTCACGCCGGTTGAACCATTGATCGGAATCCAATCCCGCAGCTCGGCCATCAGCGATACGCGGTCCGACAATCGCCGTTGATAGAGGACGCCCGGTTCGATGCTCACGTGGTCTGTCCCAAGTCCTCGTCGAGCGTCGCCCGTGGAAGTTGTCAGGCGGAACAAGAACGTGAAGTATTGGTCGGAGTCGGCGATCAAGGCGTACTTGAAGCCTGTGGCCAGATCGCTGAAGCCGCTCGTGTTGCCGCTATCCAGCAAGGTGTTTCCAGCGGCGTTCGGTGCCGTGGCGGACGGGTTGATGAATCGGAATGGCACGTCGATGAACACCGAAAAGTCGTCCACCGGAGCCCATTCCAGCATGGCTGAGATCTCCTGATAATCGACGCTGGTGTTCGTGGCTGGCGGCGCGGGACTTCCGGGGCCCGGCGCGTTCGCACCAAAACAGCCGCATTGTGCATAGAAGAATTCAGCGCGATCCGGTGCGTTCATGCGAAATCCCGCGTCGTACCGGATTCGCAGTTGCGTCATCGGCTTGGCCCATTCGATGTAGCCGGACGCGAATCTGTCCGAAGCAAGCAGCAATCCTTCCGGCTGCGAAAACTGCAGCGGAGCCACGTCAGGCACGGCGTCAACGCCTGCCCGCTCTCCGTCTGTCAGCGGCGGAGTTGCGGGGAAAGCGTCGCAGCCCCCGTTGTCGCAACACCCACCCGCATCAGTGTCACACCACTTCGATGTCGTTCGAAACGAACTCGCCAATTTGCCATCGAGTAATCCAGCATCGGCATTTGCGAGGGGAGCAAATAAAGCTGCGGATAGCGTGAGGGTCAATAATCGCCGGATCATTGGCGGTGTCCTATTTGTGAACTCAATCATGGCGTAGCGGTGCCAAAAAGCAGGGCGCAGGAATGAGCGGAGAGTGGCTTGGCGCCCAAAGAAACTTCGACCGGCAATCTCGTTGCGGATGAGGTCGAATCGAGGAATCCTCGACTGTTGAAGGATTCCTTGAGACTCAACCCGCAAAGTTGAACATTGGTCGTTCTGCCCAGGATTGATGCTTTCGCGACGGTAATCGTCGCAATTTCGTCTAACGACTTCGGAATGAGTGACGCTCGTTTAACTTAACCCGTAGTCGCAGGCGGTTTTGGCTCGCTCCAACGCCTGCGCCTGCGGCTATGGGTTAAACGACGATCCTCTGCGAACTTCTAAAATGGACACTTCACGTAACAAGCTCACTCGTCCGTCCGAAACGTAATCGCGGGGAGCCCGGCCTTGTTGTATAGGTTGCCGATGGGATTCCAGGCCCAGCTGTAGCGGACGTAGGTGCTTGAAGTAGAGGCGAATCCGATCGGGCTGC
>JAQBZS010000511.1 GCA_027622115.1 Planctomycetota bacterium
TCGCGCGAGTCATCAAAGCTCCACGATCGACGGATGATCGGATGGGTGACCGTGGCGATGTTGCTCGGTGCGGCGTTGTTGCAATCCGGTGCGGCCGGCTTGATGAACCAAGTCGTCTGGCAAGGTGCTTTGCGAGTCTATCTCGGCGGGAGCGAATCGATTTGCTCGATGATCGTGGTGCTCGTCTTCATGGTCGGGCTGGGAATCGGATCAATCTGGATGAGCGGCCGAGCCACGCGTTTGGCCAATCCACTGAAGTCGTTCGCGATTCTCGAAACGCTATTGGGGCTGACGAATCTCGGCGTGTGCGGACTGTTGACGCTCGATTTGTCGCAGTCGGTGTTCACACTTCAGCGAGTTGCCGTTTCCGTCGGACTGCCACTGACCGCTCTGTATGCGATGTGTGCGATTCCGGTACTCGGACTGCCGTGTTTGTTGATGGGGATGACGCTGCCCTTGGCCGCTGAAACTTGTCAACGAAGTCTCGGCGTCCGGAACGCTCGCTTGCTGGGCTTGCTGTTCTTCGTCAATACCGTGGGGAGCGTGGGTGGAGCCGTCGTGTCGGGCGGTCATCTCATCGCTCATTGGGGCCAAACGCCGTCGTTGATCCTCGCGGCATCGCTGAATCTGTTGGCGGGTGGCTATCTGGCCTTGCTGTGGTTCGGCAAACGCTCGGCCATTCGAGCGGTTGATGCCTCGCCGAACAAGCAGCACCACAACGCCCCGTATCCGCGCCGCCGATTGTGGCAACCGACTCACGCGGAATGGATTGCCGGAGGACTCGGCTTCTGTTCGCTGGGTTTCGAGATGTATCTCTTCCGGTTGATTCCGCTGCGACACCAACCGCTGCCGTATACGTTTTCTGCGGTGCTCGCGGGGTTTCTCGCGTATTGGAGCCTGGGTGCCGCAATGAGCGCCTGGAAGCGGCACCTTTCGATTTCCACAACGCTTAGAATCACTGCAATCACGGTCGTCGGCACGATCCCGATGTTTGTTTGGGATACGCGGCTGATCATGCATGACTCGAAGTCGCTGGTCATGTTTGTCGTGACGAAGTGGATGTACTTCTTACCGTGTGTCGGATTCGGCTATTTGTTCGGACTGGTCAATCGGTTGGCGGTCAAGTCGTGGGGGCATGACGTCGGACGTATTGCGGGCTGGAACACGTGCGGCGCGTGCGTGGGCATCCTGACCACCACACTGTTGGGGTACGAGTTGCCGTTCTTTCTGATGCCGTTGATCGTCGCTCTGCTGCTGGCCGCGTTGCAGGAATTCGCGGCGGCGGAAGCGAACGCGGCAAACGATACAGTCGGTTCCAAACGGTGGCTGTTTCCGGTCGTTGCCGGTGGTCTGGTTTGTATCGCTCCGTTGCTCGTTGATATGCAGGGCGTGATTCCGGACCAACGCGTGTACTGCGGCCGGGAAGGTGTGATCGCGATCGAGACGGACGGCGATCTGAACTGGAGCGGTCTGTGGCATTCGGCCTTGTCGCAGGACGGCAATCATGTGGGCTCGAACAACTGGCACCTGGCAGTCGCGCCGGTCATCTGCCATCCCACGGGGAACATCAAAGACGTGTGCGTGATCGGTGTTTCGACCGGCATCACGGCGTCCACGTTTGCCAAGCTTGCATCCGTCGAACAGGTGGATGGATACGACATTAGCCACATGTTGAAACGTATTTATCGCGACTATCCGGACGGGACGCTCAACATCGCCACGAATCCCAAGATCCATCTGATCTGGCAAGACGCTCGCACCGGCTTGAATGTGAACTCGAAGCAGTACGACATCATCCAGACGCAGCCGCTGTATCTGAAACAGGCCGGCAGTTCGGTGTTGAATTCGATCGAGTTCTTTCGACTCGTTGCGTCACGGTTGAAGCCCGATGGCGTGTTCTGTCTGTATTCGAACGGCACGGCCGAACAGTCACTCGCCGTGCGAGAAACCGCGTTACGGGTGTTTCGACACCATGAAACGTTTTTCAACGGATACCTGCTGGTGCTGTCCGACTCCGACATTTCGCTGAATGCGGAGCGGGTGACTCGGCAATACACGCGAGACGATCCGCTGTGGGATGAGATTCGCGGTTGGGAATTCACGAACTCCGCCGAGGCGTACATGAAGCTTGTCGATCGCCCAAAGCTGTTTGCCGGTCGAGGCCGGTTGGTCATCAGCGACATGCATCCGATCTGCGAGTTTCCGGACTATTTGAAAACGCGTGTCGCGAAGTTTTACGGCCCGCTCGATTTGCCACGGCCGGACATTGCACCGGGTCAGCGGCGTAATCAACACAACGACATAGACTAAGTTCGAGTTTGTCACTTTTCGGGGTCGGGCATACGTCTTTCTGATTTGGAGGGCGTTGGACTTTGAATTTATGAAGTAGCGTCACCCCGCCAAATCTGAAAGCCGTAAGCCTGACCCCCCAATTCCTCAATTGCCGCGTTCTTAGGACATCCATGGTTTCCAAACTGGCCGCATGCTTCATTTTGATGGGACTCGGCAACGCCGCTTATGGCAGCAACGAAAAATGCCCCGTGTTGCCCAACATTGATGCGTCCGCAGACATCAGCGCGACTTACCAAGGCAAGGAAGTCCGCTTCTGCTGCAACGAGTGCCGCTCCGAATTCCTGAACAACCCGGAAATCTACGTCAGCGAAGTTCCGCAACTTCAAGAACTCGGTTGGCGAGAACACGTCGGTCTGTATTTCGATGCGAACTCGCGATTCATCGTCAGCGGCATCTTGGCGACGACGTTGGTCGTGTTGAGAATCCTGCGACTCAAGCGTCCTGCCTCCGCATCGACAGAGCCGCGGAGTCGGTTGGCTCGGCTGTTTACACGAAAGATCTCGGCCACGATCCCACTTGTGATTGCCTGCGGGATTCTCGGCTTCGAAGTCTATTCCTTGCGGGGTGATCTGGAGGCACATGCACTCGAAGACCAAATCCATTTCGCCACGTTCTACGACTTCGGTTACCCGCCGGTCCCCAAACGACCGGACGTCGAAAACCGCTTGCAATCCACGTTCTACCGCGGCAATGACGAACGCAGCCCGAAACTGTTCAACAACGGAGCCTATCGCACGGCGACGTTTCATTTGTCCGTCGTAAACCAGGACGGTCGGCCAATCAACATCGGCGACAAGCTCGGCGACCAAAGACTCTTTGTACGCTTCGAAGTCGAACGTCCGCCGTTTACACCCGACTTTCTGTACTCGGAACGCCTCATGAGCAAGATGTTCCTTACCCGCGAATGCGACAAATTCCTCGCCGAAAGCGGCGTCCCCGATCGAGTCGACTTGACGATGATTGAGGACATGCAGCGTTGGGAAGCCTTGTACCCGCTCGACCACATCGCAGCGGACGGTCAAGCGCGCGGAATCATTTACGTCAACGAGGAATACTACCATCCGACTTATTGGTGGTCGTCAAGCAAACAGTGGATCGGGTCGCGATTTCACTACGGCATTTCGTTCCGGCTCGCGACGCGTGACGGTCGAGTGACTGACGAATCCGACCTTTACATGGGCAGCCTGTATCGGACTCGGAAATTTCCGAACTGGAAAGTTCCGCTCTCCGAATGGTTTAGCCACGAACCGATTCCGGAACTTCCATACGCACCCAACACGGACGATCCGGAACTGCTTGGTATCGACGATTACGAGTAACTCAATTTGCAATTCTTATTTGTCATTTCTCACTCATTTGGTCCGACATGCGTTTTGAGTGAGGGGAATAGCAAATTGATAAATGCAAATTGACGAATGACAAATTCCAATCACCCTACTTTGACGAGCGTTGATTTTCGGAATGCCGGACCTCGTCGACCAATTGCTCGATCTGTTCATCCGAAACCGGTCGTGGCGATGGCTTCATGGTGCTCGTGCGGCGAGGCGTCGGTGGATTCGCATCATACGTCACTGGCCGAATTTCGTTGGTCGCATCCGGCAAGCGGGATCCAAGGATTCGCGAATCCTTCGGCGCATCAATCAACCGCGAACCGGCAATCGGGCGCGGAAACGTGATCGCTCGGCTCACGAGATTTGATTCCCGCTTGGCCGATTCTCGCGATCGGGATGGACGGGCCTGTGCGGTCTTTTCTCCGAACCAGCGACGTAATCGTATCCAGCCGGTTTCCAGACGAGGATCACCCGAATCGTTTACGGCCAATTGAGCGGCTCCGGTGTTCGACCGACGTTGGAAAGCCGCGCCGGTCGACGGTACGGGACGCAGACCGTTCGGGACCGGCTTCAATTGCGGAGCGACTTCGCTGGGCGCCGGTGGAATGGAGGGCAGCTTCTTGAGTTCGCGAACCCACTCACGCGGCACGGCCGGTATCTGCTCGATTTCCACGTCCAAATCCTGAGTGACCAGCGAAAGCGGCGTATCGATCCACAGGTTGTCTTGGTCGATCTGCATCACGCCGAGTTCGCGGTATAGCAACATGCGAGCTTCCAAGTAGTTGAGCCACACGCTCATCAGGTTGTTTTGCGTGTTCCGAAGATCGGACAACGCGAACAGCAAGTTTTGCGCGGCCGTCGGGCCGAACGACTGCGGGAGCTGCCCCGGTTGAGCCGGCGGGACCGGTTGACCGAGAGCTTCACGCGTCTGGTCGACTCGACGAATGGCGATTGAAACCGCTCGCCGTTGAATCTCCAAATTGACCTTCAGTTGATTCACGTCGCGAATGATCTGCCGTACGTTTTCGCGAAGCTGATCTTCGAACTGAATCAACTGGCGGCGATCCTGTTGATACTGGATCAGTTGCTGGCGGAAGTTGTTGCGTTCCAATAGCCGAGTAAACGGCGGATCGATTTGCAGCGAGGCCCGCATCGAACCGGTTTGGTCTCGGAATTTGGCCGGGTTGTCGTTGCCGATTGTTTGTAGATCGCCGTCGAAGCGGATCGAGACATCGGACTGCAGCGCGTTGGCGTTGAATTCAATCAGCCGCCACGTGTCGACCAAAGCGGCTCGATTATTCATCCAGTCCAGCCGATGCACCCGAGCCACTTGCATGGCCAAGCTTTCGGTGATGTCGACCGGTTCCAAGGTGATGGACTCCAACCGAGCCCGCGCTTGAATCAGGCTGAGTTCGCCGACGATGTTGGACAGTTCCGTCGATAGCTCGACGAGCTTCACCGCCGCGATTCATATTGTTCAGGCCATCGCTCAGTTTCTTGAGGACTTCCGCCGTTTCGTTCCAGCGCTTGGCCAACTCCACCAACCCGGAATCCATGCGGCTGCGTTCCGTTTGCAGAATCCTCGCTTCGATCGGGGTCAGAGCGGCCAAGCGA
Source organism: Planctomycetota bacterium (assembly GCA_027622115.1). GTDB lineage: Bacteria > Planctomycetota > Planctomycetia > Planctomycetales > Planctomycetaceae > JAQBZS01. The sequence continues at coordinate 5,298 of JAQBZS010000511.1, forward strand.
TGCGGGAGTGACGCGTCCAATTTGGCGAGGTCGTTGGGAATGCGATTGAGTTCCAGATTGACGCCTTGCCGCAACTGTTCGACGCGTGCGAAAGCCGCCGCGAATTGTGCGTCCGAAGGTTGTGCCGGCAGTTGGCCGAATTCATCAATGAACGACGTGATGCGGCCTTGGGCCAGGCTCATGTCCGGATCGATCAGTTGAAACTGCTGAATCATCGAATCGTCCAAGTCGATCGGCATGTTCGGCGGGAGCCCGATCGAGTTGCGTTTGAACGAGTCCAATGCCGACGCCAGGCCGTTTTTCGCCTGAAGCAAGTTGGCTCGTTCGGTTTCGATGTTCTGGCGGAATTGATCGACCTGCGCGATGTCGATCAATCCGGCGTCGAGGTTGGCTTCCAATAGCGCGAGTGTTCGCAGTTGAGCGCTCAAGCTGTCTTCCGTATTGCGAATCTGTTGCAGTTGTTGCAGCAGACCAATGAAGCCGCCGACCGTCCCGGCACCACCGCCGGCCAGTCCCGCCGTCCCCCCGCCCGCTCCGCCGGCACCGCCGCCG
>JAQBZS010000512.1 GCA_027622115.1 Planctomycetota bacterium
CGCAGCGATTCAACTTCAGCGAGAATTAGAAGTCGCGGTCGCCGCCAACGCCCGCTGTTCACCGCGTTCTTGCATCAAACCGCCCGAAGTCGACGCGCAAATTCTTGTGTCTCGGTCTGCGCGATGGTCTTGTCGAAGGCATCGGCTGGTACTTGGACCTCCCGGTAGAACGGGACCATTGTCCCGTGATCGCTCGGGACAATGGTCCCAAGCTACGGTCAACTCGATTGCGTACAATCCTCGGCCATCACGGCAAGTACCCAATCGACATCTGCGGCGACCGCGGACAATCACACCGGAGGAGTGGCATCCATGAAGCGGACTAAACTTGCACGGCTCGCGGTAACGTTCTTACTCGGCATCACATTGTTTGGCAGAGAGTCAATCGCGGAAGACTTGAATTGTCTTTCTGAATCCGAACGTGTTGCTGCGGGGTTGTACGCTCATCTTCAACAGGAAGCTTACGCCGCACTCGACCGTCGAATGGCCGCGTACGAGCAACTGAAGACTCCGGAACAGATCCGTGCGTACCAGCGGAAATTGCGTGAGTTTTTCGTCAAGCAGTTAGGCGGTTTCCCCGACCGTACGCCGTTGAACTCGCGGACCGTGCGGACCATTCCGCGCGACGGCTACCGCATTGAAAACGTGATCTTCGAAAGCCGACCGCAACATCACGTCACGGCCAATCTGTACTTGCCCGACTCCAAATCGCCGGTTCCGGGCATTGTCGTGTCCAGCGGTCATAGTCGCACCGGCAAGACCGCCGACTACAACCAACGCTTTGGCATCATGATGGCCCAGCACGGCATGGCGGCGTTGTGTTTCGATCCCATCGGCCAGGGCGAACGGTCGCAGATTCTCAACGCTGATGGGCAGCCGGAATTTAAAGGCACCACGACCGAACACTTTCTGATCGGCGTCGGATCAATCCTCGTCGGACGCAATACCGCCGGCTATCGCGTCTGGGATGCGATGCGGTCGATCGACTACCTCGCCGGCCGTCCGGAAGTGGATGCCCAGCGAATTGGCTTCACCGGATGTTCGGGCGGCGGCACGCTGACCAGTTATGTGATGGCGCTGGATGATCGCGTGACTTGTGCGGCTCCCGCCTGTTATCTGACCACGTTTCGACGTCTGATCGAAACCATCGGCCCGCAGGATGCCGAGCAAAACATCTACGGGCAGATCGCGTTTGGACTCGATCATCCCGACTACGTGGTGTTGCGAGCCCCACGGCCCACGTTGATCAGCTCCACATCGAACGACTTCTTCAATATCCACGGAAGCTGGGACAACTATCGTCAGGCGAAACGCATTTACGCTCGATTGGGGTTTCCCGAGCGAGTCGATCTGGTCGAGGTCGAAGGCAAGCATGGAGTTCAGCCGCAAAACTTGGCGACGATCGCCCATTGGATGAAACGTTGGTTGCTCGACAGCGACAAACCCGTCGCCATCGCCAAGCTCGACACGCTTCCTTCGGCGGACCTGCTGTGTACGACATCCGGGCAAGTTCTTGGTTTGCCGGGTGAACGCTCCGTTTTTGATCTGAATGTCGAACATGAAGCCAAACTGGCCAAGCAGCGCAAAGTCCTGTGGGACAAGACACCGCCGAATGAATTGGTCGCCAAGATTCGCACGTTGATCGGTGTTCGTCCCAATTCCGAATTGAAACCACCGAAGTGGAAGGATCTCGGGCGAATCCGGCGAGCCAACTACCACATCGACAAGCTGATGCTCAGCACCGACTCCGGCGTTCCGCTCCCGGCCCTGACGTTTCACCCGCCGACTCCGATGGATGACGCGTATCTCTATCTTCACGATGAAGGCAAGCTGGGCGATGCTGCGGCGAACGGCCCGATTGAATCGCTGATCGACGACGGATACGCGGTCGTGACCGTGGACCTTCGAGGTCAGGGCGAAACCTCAGTCAGCAAACGCGATGCTTTGCTGTCCGACTGGAAGACGTATTACCTCGCTTATTTACTGGGCAAGCCACTGGTGGGTTTGCGAGTCGAAGACGCGTTGGCGGCTGGCGATTTCGTGGCGTACTACCAAAAGAAAAGAACCGCGCCGCGGAAGGTGCATTTGGTTGGCGTCGGTCAGGCCGGAATCGTGGCGTTGCACGCAGCGGCGTTGAACCCGGAACTCTTCGCTTCGGTCACGCTACGAAAAACTCCACGGGCCTGGGCGGCCGTTCTGAAACAACAGGCTGCCGCCGGACAACTCGACAGCACGGTTCATGGGGCGTTGGAAGTCTACGATCTGCCCGATCTCGTACGTCTGGCGGGGAAAGACAAAGTGCGTTTCGAAGATTAGTGTAAGACGGGCACTCTTCTCTTGCCCGTTTCCCGTGGCAAAGACGTAGGACGGGCACTCTTGCCCGTCTCCCGTGGCAAGGACGGGCAAAGTGCCCGTCCTACCGTCGTCAAGCTGGGTTGCAATGGTCTACGCCCCTGCAATCGCATAAACTTGCGTTGATGTTTTAACCGATATCGTAAAGAGGCAACCTCCACACGATTCGACCACGAACGCGGCAACCCGTGATTTCGACAAAGGAATCGCATGCTCACAATTTCGGACAAGAAACCGGCTCACGACTGTCAGGGCCACTCACGTCGCGAATTCCTCAAGATCGGTTCCTTGGGATTCGCCGGGTTGTCGTTGCCGCAACTGTTGGCCGCAAAGGAGCAAGCCGCCGGCAGCGGGAAGGGCTATTTGCAGGACCGATCCGTGGTGCTGTTGTTCTTGCAGGGCGGCCCGCCACACATCGAGTTCTTCGATCCGAAGATGTCGGCTCCGGCGGAAATCCACAGTTGCACGGGCGAAATTGCCACCAAGCACGCTGGCGTCACATTCGGAGCGACGTTTCCCAAACTCGCGGCCATGGCGGACGAATTCAGCATTCTGCGGAATTACGGGAGCGGGAATTCCGGGCACTCGTATGGTCGAGTCGTCAGTGCCGGCAATCCGACGGACGCGGCGATGAGCGTCGTCTATTCGCGAATTCGTGGAGCCAATCATCCGGTCACCGGCATGCCGACGAATATTCTCGTCAAACCGGAAGCCGTGCTGGATGGGCTGAAGCTCGACAGCAACTTTGAAACCGGCGCGCTGCCGACGTTGACGCAAACCGGCAACCTCGGTTCGACCTACGCGGCGTTTGATCCCAGCGGCGGCGGCGAGTTGCAAAAGAATATGGAGTTGAAGATCACCGCCGACCGCTTGGCGGATCGTCGTGGATTGCTCGGCAACCTGGATCAACTCCGACGACAGGCCGAAGTCAGCGGTGCCATTGATGGGCTCAACACCTATCAGCTGCAGGCGTTCGAAATGATTGTGCGCGGCGTGGCCGATGCCTTCGATCTGACACAAGAAGATCCGAAGACCTTTGCACGCTACGACACCAGCGGGCTGTTCAAGATGGAAGACCTGACTCGCTATTACGACATGCGTCGCGCGTCCAATCAGTTGGGACGACAGTTGCTGTTGGCTCGGCGATTGTGCGAAGCGGGTTGCGGGTTCGTGACCGTGTCCGACTGCGGCTGGGATTATCACGCCAACAACAACAGCCCCAAAAACATGGCCGGCATTTATCCCATGGGGCATCAAGTCGATCATGCCGTGAGTGCGTTCATCGCAGACGTGCGCGAGCGTGGGCTCAGCGACAAGATCTTGCTGCTCGTCACGGGTGAGATGGGCCGCACGCCGCGACGCAACGGGAACGGCGGTCGAGACCATTACGGCGAGCTGACGTCGCTGCTGTTGTCCGGTGGTGGACTCAAGATGGGGCAAGTGATCGGCCAATCGGACAGTCAAGCCGGTCGAGCGATCGGGACTCCCTATCGACCGGAGCATGTGCTGGCCACAATCATGCATTCGCTGTTTGACATCGGCGAACTCCGACTCGACCCCAGCCTGCCGCGGGACATCATCCGCGTGACGGAAACGGGCGAACCCATTCATCAATTGATTTGACGCGTTTGAAGCGGTGCAGCTTCTCGGCAACGAGGCACGTCTTGAGAAACTCGCCAGCATTTCACTTGGATTCAGCGTCTCGGCGGAGTTTCCTCCACACGTCGGCCGGAATCGGATTCGGTGCGCTGATCGGTGACCGGGCCACGGCTGCGGATCGTCGAGAAGCGGTGGAAACGTGGCCGGGTTTTGGCCGAGCAAAATCCGTGATCGTGGTGTTCGTGGGCGGCGGGCAAAGCCAACTCGAAATGTGGGACCCGAAGCCCGATGCCCCCTTGGAGGTGCGCGGCGAATTCGGCTCGATCGAAACCGCCGTGCCCGGATGGCGAATCGGCGAACACATGCCGAGGATCGCCAAGATCTGCGATCGATTGACGGTCGTGAAGACGATGTCGCACGACGACTTGGATCACGGCTCCGCATTTTATCTCGCCATGAGCGGTCGCAACCACGCGAGGAAAAGTTCGAACCCGCCACCGACGCCCAAAGACGAACCGGCGTTCGGTGCCTCGCTCAAGCGGTATCTCCGAGCCAAATCGGCTGTTCGCGGGGTCGACCGGACGTCGTTCATTCATCCGGCGATTCACATCAACGGCCCCGCGCAGGTCCCGATCCTGATCGGTCCCGGCCAGTTCGGCGGGTATCTCGGTCGCGACTTTGATCCGATGGTCATTGGCGATGTCACGTCCGGCGAAAAGATTCTGCCGGACTTGGAGCTTCCCAGCGGCATCTCGCGAGCAAGACTCAAGTCTCGGCAATCGCTGCTGCAATCGATTGATGCCCACAGCCGCGCGATGGAACGCGGACAGCGGATGCTCGACATGAACATCCTGTATCGGCAGGCGTTCGAGATGATTTCGCGAAGCGAGACACGCAACGCGTTCGACCTGTCCGCCGAACCGGAATCCGTGCGGGATCAGTACGGTCGCAATCGATCCGGGCAAGCGTGCTTGCTGGCTCGACGATTGGCGGAAGCCGGCATCCCGCTGATCACAGTGTTTTGGAATCATTCGAATCGCGGCCAGGATCTCAGTCCCGACGAAACCGACGTCTACGGTTGGGACACGCACAACGACATCTTCCACGCGATGAAACAGCACTTGCTGCCGAGATTCGATTTGAGTTACGCCGCGTTGATCGAGGATCTTGACGCGCGCGGCATGCTCGACGACACGTTGGTCATTTGCATGGGAGAATTCGGTCGTGCCCCGTTGGTGAAATTGGAACCGAATTTTGCCGGTTCATCACCCGGTCGGAAGCACTGGGCGGCGGTGTATTCGGTGACGTTTGCCGGAGCGGGTGTCGCTCGAGGCAAAGTGCTCGGCAAGTCGGATCGATTCGCGGCATACCCTGACGCCAACAAGTACGGACCGTGGGACATCACGGCCACGATCTTTTCGGCCTTGGGCATCGATCCGGAATCTCATTTCCACGATCTGACCGACCGCCCAATTCAACTCTCGTCCGGTCGACCGATTGTTGGGCTGTATTCGTAGGATTCTTCGGCCCGCCGAATTGTCGCGATGAGCACCTGCCGCCACTGACAACGTCTTATTTGATGAACACGGGAATGCACTTGAAAAGTGAGCCAAGGTTCACGCGAGAATCGCAGGTCCGGGTTGATTCGGCAGTAGGCTCCGAGCTAGGGTGTTGAAAACTCGCTCTTGACTGGCGAATTCTTTGGCGCAGGTTTCGTGCAAGGGGTGGCTGGGGTGGGTGAAATCGGCCCATTCGATGGTTTATGCGGCGATTTTGGGGGTGTGTGCTTCGCAAGCGGTTTTAGTGGCGCTCGCGACTAACACCGGGTTCACAAGCGTTCGCTCATAGACTCGATCCCAAACGCCGCTCAGCTTCGCCAGACGCAG
>JAQBZS010000513.1 GCA_027622115.1 Planctomycetota bacterium
CTAGGGCGGCACGGGAGTGACTTGAGGACTTGGGCGTCAGGCTTACGGTTTTCAGATTTGGCGGTTTGTAGTTTTAGATGTCACCAAAGTCGAACACCGCCAAATCTGAAAAACGTAAGCCTGACCCCGCGTTGATCCGACGTCGAATAGGCATAGAAATGGGCAACCCGATTTCCGCAACACGGCTCTGGAGCCACTGCCTACTACTGGCATCGCTCAGACCGCTCGCCCGCGCCCTTGGCGTGGATTGGGGCTGGTCCGATGCGGTGGTCGTGGCGGGTTGCGCGAGCTGCTTGGCCGCGGTCGCGTCGTGGAATCGCATGGCCCTGATTCTCGCGGGGCTCGCCGGCATTTGGGGTATCGCCGAACCGTTCCTGCAATCGCCTCGGCCGGATGCTCGCGTGGTTGTGTTTTCGCTCATCGCAACCAGCGGACTGTTGGTGCTCGTGCAGCACCTCACGTCTCGGTTGCGGCGTGTCAGCGACCGATTGTCGCAATTCGAGTCCAATCACACCGAACAACTACAAACGATTCACAAAAGTCTGAGCAAGTCGGGAGCGCTGACGGCTTCCGTTGATGCAGACAGTTGCCACGGTATGAACTCCGTCACGGTCACCACGGACGGCGACGAGCCGCTCGACTACGCCACGTTGCTCTTGAGTCTGCAAGAAATCGGGCGACGCATCTCGGCAAATCTCGACTTCCAATCCCTGAATGATTCGATCATCGACATCGCCACGCGAATGCTCGATTGCGATGCTGTCGATGTGTTTGCCTGGACCGGTCGGCACCGCACCTTGCAGCCCTTGGCACGACTCAAACTGCCGGATTCCCGTTCGCGGACGTCGGCGATCGATTCTCAAACGGGGATGGTTGGCTGGGTCGTACGTCACCAGCAACTGCTGACGTACGCCTCGATCGAACAAGATTCGAACTTTCCTCACGAATTCATCGACCGCGTCGATCCGCCGGACGCCGTCGCCCCGCTGGTCACTGGCGAAGAATTTCTGGGCGTGTTGGTCCTGCGCGGCTGCGACTGCACTTCGATGAAGTCGTTGCATTTGCTGCACGTGTTGGCGACGTTTTCGGCGTTGGCGTTGAAGAACGCGCACTTGTTTTGCCGCATCGAAAACATGGCGCGTCGTGACGGACTCACGGGATTGTTCAACCATGCCGCGTTCTATTTGCAGTTGCGCGAATTGCTGGTCGAAACCTCGCTCGCTCGACGACCGCTGTCGTTGATCATGAGCGACATCGATCGCTTCAAGAACTTCAACGACGCACATGGGCATCAAGCCGGAGACCAAGTGCTTCGCGAGGTGGCTCGCGTTTGGAACGCCGTCGCGCCGGAATCGGCCATCGTCGCCCGCTACGGCGGCGAAGAGTTCGTATGTGCTCTACCGGACACCGATCTCGAAAGCGCCGCCGAGCTGGCCGAGTTACTGCGTTCCACCATGGAACAGCATCACATCGATCGCTACGGCCAAGCGCTCAATGTGACAGGCAGTTTCGGAGTCGCGACCGTGAGCCCGGATGCGGCGAGCACCGAGGAACTGATTCGTCGCGCCGACGAAGCGCTGTACGTCGCGAAAGCCGAAGGTCGCAATCAGGTGGTTGTGTGGTCGCGATCCGCATCGACGTCCAGCGGCGAAGCGACCGACGAATCAACACGACCGACGGATCAACCCGCGCAAATTGGAGCCGCTCATGCAAATCAACACTGAGACGTTTGGCGACGTTTTGGTCGCACATACGCCGGATGAAGTGACCGAAGACACGTCGCCTCAATTCCTCGACGCACTGTCGGCGTCCATCGAAGACGGGCAACTCAACGTGGTGTTGCAGATGGATCGCAGCGACCAGTTTGACAGCGTTGGGCTCACGTCATTGGTGGAGTTGAAGGAAAAACTCCGCTCCGTCGGCGGCAGCTTGAAGATCAGCGGCCTGCCGGAAACCGGCAAACGGGTCTTCGAAGTCACGCGTCTCGATTCACGATTCGAGATTTTCGACTCGGTGATCGATGCGGTCTCAAGTTTTCGTTGATGTCCAATTAAGACTCGCAAGCTACACCCATGACACACGCACTTTTGGAACCACGACTCCGACTCGGAGACTTATTGGTCGATCGCGGTCACATGACCAACGACCAGTTGGAACTGGCGCTCATCGAGCAAGCCGACAGCCACGGCACTAAGCTGCTCGGCGAAGTGATCATGGAGCGCGAATGGTGCTCGGAAGATCAACTTCTGGAATGTCTGGCCGTCGAGTTTGGCGTGCCGCACGTGCGGCTCGACAAGTACATGTTCGACCCCAAAGTCTTCGACACCATTCCGCGCGAGTTCATCGAAAAACACACGGTGTTGCCGCTGTTTAAGGTGTGCAACATCCTCACGATCGCGGTTGCCGAGCCGACGAATGTGTTTTTGCTCGACGAACTCGCGGAGATCGCCCGCTGCGAAATTCAGATCGCAATCGCCAGCGGCAAAGACATCCGCCGCATGGTGCAAACGTATATGCCGAACACGCGGGTGTTCGTCATCGACGACATCATCGATGACGCGGCCGGCGATGCGGTCGAGTTAATCGAGGAACAAATCGAGGACATCGGTGCCACGCTGGGCGCGGACATCGCCGATGAAAGTCCGATCATTCGACTGGTGAACTACATCGTGTATCACGCCGTCAAAGCGGGCGCGAGCGACATCCACATCGAGCCGACCGAACGGCAGTTGCGCGTGCGATATCGCGTCGACGGCTCGCTGTACCAGGCACTCGATCCGCCGGTCCACCTTGCGCCGGCCGTGTCGTCCCGCATCAAGATCATGGCCAGCCTCGACATCAGCGAACGCCGCTTGCCGCAGGACGGTCGCATTCACGTGGTGATGGAAAGCCGCTCGATCGATCTACGAGTCAGCACGTTGCCCATGCCCATTGGCGAGAAGATCGTCATCCGAATTCTGGATAACAGCAGCGTCAATTTGTCGCTGCAGGAACTCGGTTTCAGCGCGGACATCCACGAAGAGTTCGAAGCCGGCCTCACCGCGCCCAACGGCATCGCGCTCGTGACCGGACCGACCGGCAGCGGTAAATCGACAACGCTGTATGCGGCGCTCAACAGTGTCGCCACCATCGAAAAGAACGTCTGCACCGTCGAAGATCCGGTGGAATTTCACCTCGATCTGATCAATCAATTTCAAACGAATGAAAAGATCGGCCTGACGTTTGCGACCGTGCTCAGAAGCCTGCTGCGACAAGATCCGGACATCATCATGGTCGGCGAAATCCGCGACCACGATACGGCGAGCATCGCGATCAAGGCTGCTTTAACCGGGCACTTGGTGTTCAGCACGTTGCACACCAACGACGCGTGCAGCACGGTGACTCGTTTGATCGACATGGGTGTCGAAGGCTACCTGCTGGGTTCGGCCCTCAACATGGTGCTCGCACAACGCTTGTGTCGCCGAGTGTGCGCCAAATGCAAGACGACGTACGAGCCGCCAAAACCCATGCAACAAGAGATGGATCGCATGGGCTTGGTGTGTGACGAATACGTCCGGGGCAAGGGCTGCAAACGCTGTCGGCACACGGGTTATTCGGGTCGAATCGCGATTCACGAACTGCTGGTGATGGACCAGGGCCTGCGAGCCCTCATCGCTCGAAATCCCACGACGGCGGATATCCAAGACTACGCCAAGGAGATCGGCATGGTCACGTTGCGTTACGACGGGCTGCGAAAAGTGCGGGAAGGCGTGACCACGTTGGAAGAAGTGTTCCGCACCAGTGACGCTTCGTGGATCCCCAAGAGCAAAGCCGCCCGACAAGAGGCCGCCGAAGCCTTGAGGTAACACCTTCACGATCGCGGTTTCCGAGCCGACCGAACGTCAATTGCGCGTGCGATATCGCGTCAATGGCTCGCCGTTCCAGGCACTCGATCCGCCGGTTCACCTTGCACGGGCCGTGTCGTCCCGCATCAAGATCCAGAATCCGCTGCGGGAATGATCAACGGCATGCTCACTCTTGCATTTGAGCATCGGCTTCGGCTTGCGTGATTTGATTGTTCAGAACGAGTTCCTTCAAAGCCTGTTCCATCGTTTGCATGCCGAGTTTGCGGTTGACGGACATCATGCCCGGAATCAGATGAGCCGTGCCTTCGCGGATGTTCGTGGCGATGGCTCGCGTGACGATCATGATTTCCATCGCGCAGACTCGACCACCGCCGATCTTCTTCAGCAAACGTTGATTTACCGCAGCCTTGAGGCATTCGCCGAGATGCGAGCGAATCTGGGCCTGCTCGTCCGCCGGAAAGACTTCGACGATGCGGTCGATGGCTCCGGGTGCCGTGGACGTGTGCAGCGTGGCGAAGACCAAGTGCCCCGTTTCGGCGGCTTGCAGAGCACAGCGAATCGTGTTCAGGTCTCGCAATTCGCCGACCAGAATCACGTCCGGGTCTTGGCGCAGAATGTGCTTCAGACCGGACTCGAAGCTCGGACAATCTCGCCCGACTTCACGTTGTTCCAGCAAGGAGCGACCGTGGTCGAACTGAAACTCGATGGGATCTTCGAGAGTGATAATGTGCTTGGCATCACGCTGGTTGATGTGCTCGATGATCGCCGCCAACGTAGTGCTTTTCCCGCTGCCGGTCTGGCCGGTCACCAGCACCAAGCCGTTCTTCAGCTTGGTGAATTCTTCGATCGAAGGCGGCAAGTTCAGGTGTTTGAATTGCGGAACTTCCGTCGCGATGAATCGAATCGCGGCGGCATAACTGCCCTTTTGTAGATGCACGTTGAGGCGAAACCGACCAATCCCCGCGAAGGAATGCGAGAAGTCCGCGTCTTGGTGCGACCGCATTTCCTGCAATTCTTTGTCACTCATGATTTGCCGGCACAGGTCTTGGACGATCTCCGGTGTGAGCGGTTCGGCCATCGCCGGTTCCAAGTCGCCCGAGACACGGAGCATCGGTGGAGCACCGGCGGCCAGCAGCACGTCCGACGCGCCGCGTTCGGCGGCCACTCGCAGCACATCGGCCAGTTGTAATTTGTCGAGAGACAACTGCGTCTGCGTCGAGGCAACTTTCCACGTGCGGTTGGCGGTGCCCCGGCTGGTGCCGGTCAAACCCTGATCCGGGTCGCCGTCGCTCGGTTTGCGACCACTGGGCATCATGCTTTGAAAAAAATCCGCCGCCGGTGAATCTTGCAGCGACTCGGCGGGACTGAGCGGTGGTGTCGGCGTGAGTAGAGACATGGGGTTCCGCCGTTCGCAAGTAGCGTGTTTGCATGGCGGCCCATGCTGCGGACTTCATGAGCCGCGCACGAGCCGCCCCTGATTTTCTGTCGGCTCAATCGACTTGATTCTTGATCAAGTCTCGGATCAGTCGGATCGGTCGGATCAGTCCGATCAGTCCGATCCGACACACCGGCACCGTCGCCATTGATCGCATTTTTCCTTCGGCGGGATATAGTGCGGGCCATCACTGAGTCTTCACTTTGTAGGAAAGCGATCGCCCATGAGTTCTGAAATCTCCGCCGAAACACTCGCCAACCTGGCCAAATACGACACGCCGACGGTGTGCAATGTCATCGAGTTGTTCGATGTCCGACCGCGCAACCATGGCTACATGAACCACAGCATCAAGGCCAGCTTCCCGGAAATGCCTCCGATGGTCGGCTTCGCGTTGACTTCCTCGTTTCGCAGCCAACAGCCCCCGCGTGGCGGCGACGTTTATACGGCGATGGTGCGACAGGTCGAAATGTTCTCGGAACGGGTGCGATCGTCCCATTCGATGGAAAACCGTGGAAAAGAGGCGGCGTGTGCCAATCTGGCGATTT
>JAQBZS010000514.1 GCA_027622115.1 Planctomycetota bacterium
GCGCAAGCCGCCGTCGAGTAATCGTCGAACGCTGTTGCGAATGATTCATCGCAGTCCCACGAAAAAACCAGCCTGGCCCAATCGGCCGGCTGGTTTTGTTTTGCACGGATTCGACTCGAAAGAAGAATTAGGCGACTTCCCAACCCTTGCGGTATTCCTTGCGGACGTATTGGGCAGCCATTTTGGAATTCTTGGCCGTGAGCGTTTTCGCATCCCATTCCAACTTCTGGCCGGTGCGATAGGCCACATTGCCGAGCAACACGGCTTCTGTCAGGGCTCCGGAGTAGTCGAAGTTGCACGTGGTCGGTGAGCCGTCTTTGCAGGCCTTGATCCATTCGGCGTGGTGACCGATGGAGCGAGCAATCGTTTGCTTCGGCGGTTGGTACGCCGCGAATTTCTCGCGCGGGAACAGGCGATAGCTCCCGTAGTTGGCGAACATCTTGCCTTCCGTGCCCACGAACATTACTCCGCTACCCGGCACGGCTTCGCCCGCGACTTGTTTGGGAACCAGATTGCCGTCGTACCACGTGAAGTTGATGCTGCTCATGCCGTTGGCGGCGGGGAATTCGTATTTGACAATCAAGCCCAACGGACACGTTTCCGCGTGAACCGGCGGGCCACTCGCTTCGCATTTCGTGGGATGTCGCAGCTTGAGCGCCCAGAACGGCAGGTCCATGTAATGACAGGCCATGTCGCCGAGCGTGCCTTGGCCGAAGTCCCACCAGCGACGCCACTGTGCCGGATGGTACCGGCCGGCTGCGAAGGGGCGTTCCGGCGCCGGGCCGAGCCACAAGTCCCAACTCAATGTCTTCGGCGGTTCCTGTCCTTTTTCCGGTCGATCGCCGCCACCCCAACCCTTGCCGACCCAGACATGCACATCGGTGACTTCACCAATCGCACCCGACTGGACGATTTCCACCACGCGACGATAGTTGTCGGTCGCGTGAATCTGCGTGCCCAACTGCGTGGCCACTTTGTGCTCTTTCGCGGCTTCGGCAATAACGCGAGCTTCGTGAACCGTGTGAGTCAGCGGTTTTTCGCAATAGACGTGCTTGCCGGCTCGAATCGCACGGAGCGTGGCAGGAGCGTGGTTGTGATCGGCGGTCGCGACGACCACGGCATCAATCTTGTCGCCTTCTTTGTCGAGCATTTCCCGATAGTCAACGTACTTGCGGGCACTCTTGAAGCGATCGGCGGTGCGATCGAGATAGTTCGAATCGATGTCGCAGATCGCGACGATGTTTTCACCGGCCACGCCGTTGACGTCCGCGGCCGCTCGATTGGCGGTGCCGATACAGGCTACGTTGAGTTTCTCTTTTTCTTCGGCCTTGATGCCATAACTCCACAAACCGGCGGAAAGCGCCGTGGCACCGACACCGGATGCAGCGAGAAAGTTTCTTCGATTGAAGCCGGATGAAGTTGTTGGGTTCGCCATAAGTTGCATCCTGTTTTGTAACGGGACATTGGAATCGCAGCCAGGAAAGACCGCCGAAGGATCGATCGAGATCCACTGATGCGACGAGTATGAGGAGTCACACAACGTGGCTCAACTGAATCCGCCGGAAAGTGTACGTGCGAAGTTTGTTCCAGCCTACTTTCCGGAGATTCTGGGATCGGCCAGTCGCCGCCAGTGCAACGCACCAATGGTCTTGGGAATGATTTCGCTGAGCACGAGAATCAGCAGTGTCAGAAGCGCGCTGATGAGTCCGACGTTTGCGGCTGAAACCGACGTTGAGTTTGAGCATCGGGGGCCTCCAGTTGGATGGTTGGTTGAAAACGAGAAAACCTGCCGGTTGTCAGGCTGGCAGATCCTGAAGTTGGCGAAGCGAAGCCAATGCGGTTTGCACGGTCTTGCTCTGCTTCTTCTGACGCTTCAGGGCGTTGATCAATTCGCGTGACCGCGCGAGCGCATCCTGCAAAACAACGCGCAGCGTCGATCCGGCAGCAGTTCGCCACATCGGCGACACGCTTGGCAATGGTCGAGATGGACTGCTCCGCACTTGGCGCAGACGGTCGTCGTTCGTGGTTTCGGCATCTGCCTCCTCCGGGCAAAGTGAAGGGATAATTACGGCGAGTGGGACTCGCGGCGTTGTGAGGGCTTGCGTTCAATGATCAGCGACATCGACCCACACCCATGCGGAAACCCAGTCTCCGTCCGGTCGCTCGCTACGACAGACGACGGCGTTGTCATCGATCTGAACGTCGTCGGTCTGGTGTCTCTCGCGAGCAACCTCGATGTGATTGGCTGACGCGAACTCCAGGTTCAACACGTCATGCTGATCGATCAGCAACACCACTTGCTCCGCGAAGTCGGCGGGGCCACGTTTGAGTAAGAAGGTGTTGTCGGAGTCGGTCCTGAACTCGCCCGAGTGAAGGTCGAGGTAAACGTCCTTCTCTTGCCGCGTCGGTAGGTCGAGAAAGAACACGGAATCAAATCGTTCGGCCCGTGCGAACTCGGGCGGCAGTTTGCCGACATCGTTGGCCGTGCAGACGACGAACACGTCCGACTCGTGATCGTTGAGCCAAGACAGAAACGTGCCCAGCATGCGACTACTGACGCCGCTGTCGTTTTGGCCGCCAGCACTGCTACCCGCGAAGGCTTTCTCGACCTCGTCGATCATGGCCACGCAGGGTGACATGGCGTCGATGATCTTGAGAGCTTGCCGAGTGCGTTGCTCCGTCTCGCCGACCAGCGAACCCATCAGGCTCCCCACGTCGAGTGACAACACCGGTCGCCCGACCTCGTTGCCCAACGCTTTGCAGAACTGCGATTTCCCACAGCCCGGCGGCGAGAGCAGCAACACGCCGCGTGCTCGTTGACGCCGCGTTTGGGTTGGCCGAGGCATCAACGCGCGTCGCGTAAAGGACTTGAGGTTGTCCAGGCCGCCAAGGTCGTGAAAACACTCCGGGCCGCGATGCAGTTGCAACAGCCCGCTTTTTTTTAGCGTTTGGGTTTTGAGTTCCCACACAGCGGGAGATGTGACGCGACCTTCGCGAACCAACGAGAGACTGTAGGCCGACTCTGCCTCGTAGCGGGTCAGTCCCGCTGAGGCGTCCAACAGGGACTCCAGTTCGGCACCGCTGGGTAGTTCGCCGTCTTCGGTCCCGATGGCTCGCGCGATCTCATCCAGTTGGCTGCGTGACGGTAGTTGATGCTCGATCACGACGAACAGCTTTTCGAGTTCAATCGGGATCTGCACGACTGGTGACAACACAACGAAGAACGTCCGTTGTTGTTTGCCTAACGCAACCTGATTGGCCAAGGCTTGGATGACCTCGGGCGACTGCATGAAGCGGTGGAAATTCCGCAACACCAACAGCGTCGTGTTGTCTCCTGTTTGCGCCGCAGCCCGAATGGCCGCCAGTGGATCGTTCCCCGCTTCAGCACCACTTTCTGATGTGGTTTGCAGACCAGCGTCGATGTCCCAATTGAGCAAATGCCACTCTTCCTCGCGGCAGAGTTCAGCGATCTCAAGTAGGGCGTCTTCATGTTCGTGACTTTCAATCCAAATCCCGCTGAAGCACGCGCGAACGTACTCCTGCAAGCGAAGTTTCAAGGGCATAACTTCTC
The DNA here is from genome assembly GCA_027622115.1 of Planctomycetota bacterium. Taxonomy (GTDB): domain Bacteria; phylum Planctomycetota; class Planctomycetia; order Planctomycetales; family Planctomycetaceae; genus JAQBZS01. The sequence goes on from JAQBZS010000514.1 coordinate 3,572, forward strand.
CTGTTGATGAATGTGATTTGCGATCGCGGTCTCTGTGACTCACGACCTCTGTTGCACCGAAACAGCGGCAGCGGCGGACGTGTAAATAAAACTCAGGCGTCAATTGCTCGGACTCGCGTTGGCCAAGTGCTTGCTCGATGAAGCGGCTGGCCTGCCGGCATTCGCTCCCCGTGAAGCCCTTGGTTTGCACCACGGTTCGGCCGTCCGGATGGACGACGATCTCGATCACCTTGGATGTGCTCATGGTCATGCGGCACCTCCGACCTGCACGGTCAGCTTGATCGAGCCGTCCTCTTGCGGTTGCTCGTACACACTGTGCCCGGCCTTTCTCGCTTCGAGTTTTGCTTTTTCAACTCCATAGCTTTGCAGGAATCGGTCGAGTTCCACTCGCTTGCCCCACCGCTCATTGAAGTTGTCGAAGTGTGCCTGGCCGGTGCCGGTCTCAAAGACCACCGGATAACGCCAGTCGGGCAGATGCACCGCAAGCCCTTCGACTTCTCCACTGAAGAGTCGAGTCTTGCCTTCCACGGGTGGTTCCAACTTCAGTCGCTGGCAAGCCGCCCGAGCGGCTGCGACGTCTCGCACTTCGGTCTTGATTTCGACGATGTGACTCAATTGCTTCTCCCTTGGTTGATGGGCTGGATACGAAAAGAGCCCGAACACCGACCGGCTGGTCAGCATTCGGGCTCCAAAATGGGCCAAATGCTTCGACCTGATCGCTAAGCCGTAGCCTCAAGTCTTATGCCGCAAAATTGCGAGAAATTAAGACGCTGTGGCCTCAATTCCGCTGAATAACGCGCTGTCTGTTTAACCAGGAATTCGGCTTTCCCGAACTGTTCCGCGCATCAACTTCTACCACCCAAATCGCTACGCAGTTCGACGCAAGCGAATGTCCGACCTAACGGTTCATTCGCGCCAGCGTTTACGCTGTTGAAGTGGGGTCGAATACCGGTATGGACTTTCCTGATCCGTGTTGATCGTTTTGTCGAAGCCGGTCTTCGTCGGCACCCGACACGTCCTTCGTGTTGAACATGACTCGATGACGATGCTCGACGGACCAGCCGTGGAGCTCAACGCCCTTGGCGGTGTCGGCGATGCCGAGTGGAATGATTGGTTCTCCCTGAATAGTGACGACTTCCGCATTGCAAATCGCTTTCCAGAATCGTTCTTGCGTCGAGAGAAATGGCGTGGGGAAAGACCAACTTGGCTGAAACTCGCTGAATGGAAGCTTGTAGTTTTTCCGCTTCGCGAGGAAACGGCACAGCAATCGTCGTACAGCTTCTGCGTCGTCGCCGGCGCGATGCGAGGTCAGTTTCCAGCAGTGGATCGCAGTGATGATTTCGAGCCGATTGTTCGGAGTCTCGGCGAGCCGGTCGGCAAGTCGCACGGTATCAATGAATTGAGCTGCGGCGAGTGGCGGGAACCCTGCGCGGCTGATTTCCCACGCCAAGATATTTAGGTCGAATTCGACACTGTGCCCGATCCAAACCACCCTGTCGGGCAACCAGTCGAGGAGACTGGCAAGAACATCGCGGGTGGATGCTGCGTTTTTCACGTGATCATCATGAATGCCGTGAATTCCCGTGGCATCAGCCGGGATGGGCATGCCTGGATGCATGAGCTGACAAAAGCTGCGAACGACACTGCCGTCCCGTGCCACGTGAACGACCGCGATTTCGACCATGCGAGAGCCGGGTTCCAGCCCCGTTGTCTCAGTATCAATAATGACCCAATTCGACACATCAAACTCCACGTGTGAGGACAGTTCTTGGCTCAACGGTTCACCCCCACGCACGTGGGGACAGCGTCAAGAAGCCTACCACCAAAGACTAGTCATACGGTTCACCCCCACGCATGTGGGGACAGCTTCGCCCCCCGCCGGCTATGCCGAGCCGTCTGCGGTTCACCCCCACGCATGTGGGGACAGCGTACGGCTACAAGGCGACTGGTGAGCTTGAGGACGGTTCACCCCCACGCATGTGGGGACAGCTTGATCGCCTGGGTATCGAGCTGGCCGATGCTCGGTTCACCCCCACGCCTGTGGGGACAGCATGTCGAATCGTTCACCGGCCATTGCCGTAGTCCGGTTCACCCCCACGCATGTGGGGACAGCCTCATACAAAAAGCTCCTCCCGAGGGTGTCGGCGGTTCACCCCCACGCATGTGGCGACAGCCCGCCCGGTTACCTTGGTCGTTGAACTTAACCGCTTCGCGGGCTGGCGCAGACTCTTAGGTGCTATATGAGTCCG
>JAQBZS010000515.1 GCA_027622115.1 Planctomycetota bacterium
TCGATGACATCGACGCCGGCGTCGAGCGGATTCAAGCCGCGCAGTCCTCGCGGATATCACCAAGATTGCTGACTTTTTCGGTCGTGGGAAAGCTGCCATACTGTCGAAATCAGTATTCACGCAGGAATTCCAAATTCGTTGGCATCGTGGCAAATCTCCTCCCACAGAGTTGTCCTTGTGCAAAATCGCATCAGCCCAATCCGCAAACTTGAGGTCGATGAATGAACTGGCAAATCTCAAGACGATCGATGCTCCGCGGAACGGGGGCGGCGCTGGCTCTGCCACTGCTCGATGTCATGTCACAAATCGGCCACGCGAAGGAGTTGGCCGGTCCTCCGAAACGATTTGCCTGCGTCTTTACGCCGAATGGTGTGTACCCACCTGCCTGGAACCCGACGGAGACCGGAACAAACTACAAGTTGTCACCGATTCTCGAACCGCTTGCCGACGTGAAAGGTGAAGTCACCGTGCTCTCGGGCATCGACAACACGGCTGCCAAGGGGCATGTCCGAGCGACGTCCGCGTTTCTAACCGGTTCGGTGATGAACAATGGCAAACATACGGTTTCGCTTGACCAACTGATCGCACAGACGATCGGCAGTCAAACACGTTTGCCGTCGATTGAACTCGGGACCGAACCGCCGCGGCAAGGTGGCAGCGAAGGTTTGCCGATTGCATTTGCCAATACAGTCAGTTGGAGTTCGCCGACGACTCGGCTGTCACCCGAGATCAATCCTCGCGTCGCCTTTGATCGCATGTTTCGCGCGGCCGATTCCAAGCGACAGGCCGAGGACACTCAAAGCGTGATCGATCTTGCGCTGGAAGACGCCAAGCGGCTCAACTCGCGAATCAGTCAGGCGGACCGACATAAGCTCGACGAATATTTCACCAGTGTCCGCAGCGTCGAGAAACGGATCGCGGCGGCGCTGGAGCCGAAGGCTCGGTCGTGGACTCCACCGAATCAACCGAAGCTGGATCGACCCGCGCCCGGCATCCCGAAGGAACGCAACGTGCATCTCAAGTTGATGATGGACTTGCTGGTACTCGCGTTTCAGACCGACACCACGCGAGTCGCCACGTTGATGAACGCACACGGATTCAGCCGTCAGAACTTTACGTTTATCGGCGTCAAAGGTGATCATCACACGATTTCGCACCACAAGAATCAAAAGAACTGGACCGACGATTACACGACTGTCAGCCGGTGGTACGTCGAACAATTCGCGTATCTGGTGAAGCGGCTGAGCCAAATCGACGAGGGCGGCACAAGTTTGCTGGACAATTCGATGCTGCTCTATGGCAGCGGCTTGAAGGACGGCAACGGTCACGTCACGAAAGACTTGCCGCTGTTACTCGCCGGTCGGGCAGGCGGTTCGATTGCGGCGGGCCGGCATTTGGCTTGTCCCAAGGGTACGCCGATTGCCAACTTGCACCTCTCTATGCTGCAACGCATGGATATCCCCGCCGAGAAATTCAACATGAGCACGGGAACGATCGACTTGGGGTGAGTATTTCGATTTGGGTCTTTTGCGGGCAATGAAAAAGGCTCCCCTCTTGGACGATTCGGTATTGGATTACCTTGATGCATCCCACAGTTGATTCCCCCATGACGGCTTCGTCCCACGTGCCGGATGAACGAGGCCGCTTCGGCACGTTTGGTCGACGGTTTGTTCCCGAAACGTTGATGTTCGCCTTGGAAGAACTGACGACGGAATACGAACGGGCTCGGAACGATCCCGCGTTTCTGGCCGAATTCAACGGTTTGCTGCGGCAGTATGTCGGTCGTCCGAACCCATTGTACTACGCGGAACGGCTCACCGAGCATTGCGGTGGGGCTCGCATCTTTCTGAAGCGGGAAGACCTCAACCACACCGGTGCCCACAAGATCAACAACACCATCGGACAAACGTTGCTGTGCCTGCGGATGGGCAAGAAACGGGTCATCGCGGAAACCGGTGCCGGTCAGCATGGTGTCGCGACCGCCACCGCGTGTGCTCGGTTCGGTTTGGAATGTCACGTGTATATGGGCTCGAAAGACGTCGAGCGTCAGAAGCTCAACGTGTTCAACATGCGGATGATGGGAGCCAACGTAATTCCCGTCGAAAGCGGATCGAAAACGCTACGGGACGCCATCAACGAAGCGTTGCGAGACTGGATGCGCACCGTCGAATCCACGCACTACATCATTGGGTCGGTGGTGGGACCGCACCCGTTTCCGATGATGGTTCGAGACTTCCAGTCCGTCATTGGCCGCGAGGCCCGCGAGCAGTGTCTCGAACAGACCGGCGTATTGCCCGACGAAGTGATCGCGTGCGTGGGCGGCGGATCGAATTCGGCGGGCATGTTTTATCCGTTTGTCGAAGACGCGACCGTCAAGCTGACCGGCGTGGAAGCCGGCGGACTGGGGGCGACTCCCGGAGAACATGCCAGCACGCTGACCTACGGCTCACCCGGCATCTTGCATGGCAGCTATAGCTACGTCCTGCAGGATGACGACGGCCAAACGCAAGATGTGCATTCGATCTCGGCTGGATTGGACTATCCGGGAGTCGGTCCGGAACACAGTTACTGGAAGGACACTGGGCGAGTTCAATACACCAGCGTCACCGATCACGAGGCGCTCGCCGCACTGCAATTGATGGCACAAACCGAGGGCATTATCCCGGCATTGGAAAGTTCGCATGCCATCGCACAAGTGCTGAAAACCGCAGGGCAACGAGGCGCGGACGAAGTGGTCGTCGTGTGTCTTTCCGGTCGCGGCGACAAAGACGTGAATGAAGTCGCACGAATTCTTGAACGCGATCTTTAGGTCGCACTCCGCCCTATGGCTTCGGCACCAACCAAATGTTGCGGAAGCGAATCGGGTTGCCGTGGTCCTGCAAGTAGATCGGACCGGGACCGGCACCTTCCTTCAGCGGCGACGCTGTTGTGGACTTAGGGACGTCAATGTTGTCGTGAATGACGACTCCGTTGTGCTTGACCGTCATGCGAGCGTTGGCCGTCTTCTTGCCGGCGTCGTCGAACTTGGCGGCCGTGAAGTCCACGTCATAGGTCTGCCAGGACAAAGGCGGATAGCACATGTTGAGATCTGGCTTCTTGACGGAGTAAATACCGCCGCACTCGTTGTGCTCGCCCGACAAGCCGAAGGAATCGAGAATCTGCACTTCGTAGCGAGCCTGCATGTAGCAACCGCTATTCGATCGTCCTTGGCCACGCGCCTTGGGCGTGTAACTCAAACGAAACTCGACATGCAGTTGAAAGCTGCCAAACGTGTCCTTCGTGCGTGTGCCTTGGATGAGCAGTCCGTCTTTGGTGGTCTTGCCCTTGTCCCAGGCATCCGCAGAACCGGCAAACAGGACCGTGGCACCTTTGGGTGGTTCTAGGCCAAGCGTGGTACTCTTGCGAATCACCTTCTTGAGTTTGCCGAGTAGATTGCCGTCGGCGTCGGTGACCGTGAGCACGCCGTCTTGAATCGCGCCAGTGCCTTCCTTGCCGTCAGGCGTCTTGCCTTGGAATCTCGCTACGCCGTCCTTCAATTCGCCGCTGCCGGTCAACTTTTTCTTGCCATCCCAACCGTCGCCCGGCAAGCCGCCCGGATAGGCGACGGCATTGAATTTATCATCGCCCTGGGCAATCACTTGGACGCCGATCTTGACCGATTTGTCTTCAACCTTGAATTCACCCGTGTATTCGCCTTGCGTTTGGAAGCCAGCGTCTTTTTCCGCTTCAGAGGGTTCGATGATCACGTCGGCCGCAGAGGTCACTTTGAGCGAACCGACGAACGCCAAAGCCAAAACGGTGAGTGTAAACCGAAAGCTTTTCATGCAGATTCTCCATTGTTGTGGTCGTGTGGCTTGGCCAAGCGCAGCCTGTTGCGCGGAGTGTCGATGAACCACGCCGCGATTTGAAGCCAGTCACCGTGAATTGAACCGCCATTGGCCCGTCGGCAACATCGCCCGGAAATCGTGGCTGTTCGGTCGTAGAACGGGATCATTGTCCCGTTCGACCGACTCGACGGGACAATGGTCCCGTCCTACGCAACTCGCGGACGACTTAATTTGCCGTGTTCAATCGAATCTTGGGTGTGGGCGAAAAGAACCCGCGAATGCGACCGATGGACCGTTCGATCACACCGTCCTCGGTTCGCTCCTTGTTCGCCACTTCCAGCACGATGCACGAAATATCGTCCTGGCTGCCTTTGTCCACCGCCAATTCCACCAAGCGCGAGACGATCGACTCCAGCGGTTCTTCATCAGCCAGAATCTCACGGACCTCATCATCCCTCAATGCATCGTGCAAACCGTCCGAACACAACACGAAACGATCACCGTCCAACAGTTCCATCACGCCGACTTCCGGATGCTCTTCCGAAAAGTCCTTGCTGCCCAAGGACGACAGAATTACGTTGCGATTGGGATGGTTCTTGGCTTGTTCGCGAGTAATCGCACCGGCGCGGACTAGGATTTCGACCCATGAGTCATCGATCGCCAATTGCTGGAATTGATTTCCACGCAGTCGGTAGGCCCGGCTATCGCCGACGGAGACGACAAACATGTGATCGTGCAGCCGAAAACCCAAGGTCATGGTCGTCCCGGCACCCCACAGGCTGCCCACGTCGCGACCCATCGCGTGAATCAAGTTGCTGGCCGCGTGTAGGGCATCGTCGATCAGTTCCTTGTATTCGGCATCCGAACCGTGCCGGGGCCACTTGGCCGTCTGAGTCAGAAATTCCTCGATCGCCGTGTGACTCGCAACCTCGCCCGCGTTCGCTCCACCAATCCCATCCGCCACAATGAACAACGACAAGTCGTCGGCCATGTAAATCGCATCTTCGTTGTTTTCTCGTCCTTTTCCGCAGGACGAATAAGCGGCGGCATTCAACCGAAGATTGCCGTCGATGACGGTCGAGCGATCGCGTTCGGGACTCTTAGGCGAAGTCATGGGCAATTCCTTGGTCAATTGGAGAGCGGCTCGACGGATTTGACGTGGATCTTGCTGACCCAAAGCAGGCGACGTGCCAAAACTAGACTCACACGAAATTTTACGACGCATTGCGCGAGACTCGGAGTCGAAGGTCATTTCGGATACACCGTCGTGACCGATCACCGACCGCGCTGGACAACTTGTGTGCGAGTGGTGAAATCGTGTCGCCGTCGAGGGGTCGGGCGAGAAATCCCTCACTTCCGAAAGCATGACGATGGGCGACGCCCCGCAGAAACAACAAACCCACGCTTCCAGTCGAGCGAATCCGACCGGTGCCGACGAGTTGCTCGAACGGATTGCGGACTACGTTGGCGGACCTATCGACTTCAGTGAGGAAGCCTGGTCGACCGCGCGGCTGTGCTTGCTGGACAGCATCGGCTGCGGACTGCTCGCGCTGAATTACCCGGAATGCACCAAGTTACTCGGCCCAATCGTGCCGGGAGCGACTTTGCCGTCCGGTTCGCGTGTTCCCGGCACGGAGTATGAACTGGATCCCGTCACCGCGGCGTTCAACATCGGCACCTTGATCCGCTGGCTGGATTACAACGACACTTGGCTGGCAGCCGAATGGGGGCATCCGTCGGACAACTTCGGCGGCATTCTGGCGGTGGCGGACTATATGTCGCGCGGCGAAGGCGGCTCGCTGACCGGGCGAGATGTCCTGGCGTCGGCGATCCAGGCGTACGAAATCCAGGGCGTGCTGGCCTCGGAAAACGCGTTCAATCGCGTCGGGCTCGATCACGTGATTCTCGTCCGTATCGCGACGACGGCCGTTGTGACGCACTTACTCGGCGGCAACCGGCAGCAGGTGATCAATGCCGTGAGCAA
>JAQBZS010000516.1 GCA_027622115.1 Planctomycetota bacterium
GAGTCTAGCCAACTTTGGCCATGATGGAACGGGCCGCGTCGAAGTCCTTCTCCGCGTAGATTTCCGACGTGACCGCCGACGAATGGCCGAGAACAGTGCGGGCCGCTTCAATCCCGAACCCGCGTCGAAGTTCAGTCGCCGCGTTGTGTCGCAGTTGATTCGGCGACCACGCCGGGACGCCGGCCCGCTTGCACGCCTTGCGGATCGCGTATCCGTAACTCGCCGTGGTGTAGCGTTCCCCCGGTTGTTTCTTCGGCTTCGATTTCCGCTTCCGTGCCCGTTGCGAAGGCGTCATCGGCGTGGTGCGGTTCGCCTTTCGTTGTTCGTCGAATTCCCGACGGGCATCCGTCGGCGAGAACAGAAACGCCTGAAGATCAGTCTTCAGAAACGCCCGCAACACAGTTTGGGCTTTCGGGCCAATGAAGATCACGCGATCCTTCCCGTGGTGTTCGGTCTTGTGGGACTTCGGCACGAATTCCCACACGGCCCCGGACGTGTTCAAATCGCAACCCCGCATCGCCGTCACTTCGCCCGGTCGCATTCCGGTCAATTGCTGGACTTGGATCATGTCCCAAATCTGCCGCGTGACGTGCGGTTGGACGGCATCGACGAACGCCGATGGAACGGGCTTCACGGGATCGGATTCCACGGCTTCGGATCGGCCGGCCCGCAGACCGGCAACCGTCGCGAGCGTCGAATAGACGGCAACCGAAATGTACTCGCTTTCGACCGCCCACCTGAACATCCGGCGGATTCGTCCAATCTGCCGATTGATCGACGTGCGGACACAGCCAGCATCGATCATTGCCTGCCGAACGTCCTTCAGTTTGCGAGGCGAGAAGTCCCGTGCCCGGCAACGGCCATGAAGCCGAATCAACGGGCGGAACGCGATGCGGATGTTGGCGACTTCGCAGGTCGGCTTCCCGTCCTTCACGTAGTAGCGGTCGGCGTGTTGCAGATACAGCAACGCCAGTTCTTCGACGGTCAGCGTGAAGCCGTCCACGTCGCCTTGCCGGGCGAACCACTCGGCAACAAGGTCGTCGTAGCGGTCCCGGCTTTCCGGCGTCCCGTACTCGCCGAGATAATGGTCCTTGCCGTCGATGCGGACGCGGGCTTGCCCGGTCGGTTTGTGAAGCAGATACGACGGCTTGCGTTTCGTGGTCGGCATTGCGGTCTCCCCTTGCTGGAAGTTCGTGAAACGGTTTCCGTTTCACGCCGCACTGCCGAATTCCCGGAACGTGGTAGAAGCGTGGTAGTGATCCGCGTGTTCTACTCGTTTTCCGTCATTTGCAGGTGACCGCAAGTCGCGGTCCGGCAATCAGTTCTGTCAAGCTCCCCCGCAAGGACTCGAACCTTGGACCTAGCGGTTAACAGCCGCTCGCTCTACCAACTGAGCTACAGGGGAAAAGTCTGCGGCAGAGTATAATCGGATCGTCACTTGCGGCAAGCCTATTCGCGGACCGCTTCAATTTGGGGGTGAATGTCGGCTATTGCGCGCAGACGGGCTCCTTTCAACGCGAGCAGCGAAATCTTCGCCAAGCAACTCAAGCTGCCCAGTCGCAGTCCGAATTCACAGAAGCTGACATGCACCCTCGAAAATGGCGATCTGGTCGATTGTCTTGAATCACTCTGTCCATTCGCGTCACGAAAACTGATCACCACTCCGCGAGCATCTCGGAATTCCTATGTGAGCACCACAATGCGCGGCAAGTACGTTCAATTCCACGCCCCCACGCCGGGTGATATTGATCGGCATTCGACACGAGGTGATCGCCGCGGTGCCACGCTGGTGTTGATGGTGGCGGGAATGCTGTTCCTCTTGGCGTCACTCGCTTTTGCCATTGATATCGGCAACATCGCCCTGTCGAAGGGGCAGCTTCAGGTTGCCGTTGATGCGGCCGCGCTGGGTGCCGCTTTGGAATTCGACCCCAACGGCAATCAAGCGGCCGTGATGACGACCGTCAAACAAGCTGCGATGGACTTGGCCGCAGGACACAAGGCTTCCACGTTTGACACGGTCCAACTCGAATCGGGCGGCGACATCGAAGTGGGATTTGTTGAGTGGGATCCCGCGACGCAGCAGTTCAACATCAATGCATTGGCCGTTAGTGGTCCCTTGAATTACGTACGAGTGACCGGCCGATTGGAAGCCTTCAACACGGTGGCGGGAGGCGAAGTCGCTGCCGTTGATCAACGCATTCCTTTGATTTGGGCACCGTTCTTTGGTCCGCAAAAGGCTCAAGTGCGCGTGCGTGCGGCAGCTGCCGTCCTGCCCGGTGCCGGCTTCAGAGTGACGGAAACCACGCGAGCCGGTTTGCTCCCGTTCACACTCGACCTTCCCACGTGGACGAATATCGAAAACGGCATTGGGCAGGACAATTTCACGGTGGACTCCGAAACCGGCGCGGTTTCCAGCGGGCCGGATGGGATTCCCGAAGTCAATCTCTACCCCGAGGGTACGATTGATCTGCCGCCCGGCAACCGAGGCACGTTGGATTTGGGCGAGGGAAACAACAGCACGTCGGACATCGAACGCCAAATCCTGGAGGGCCTGAATTCCAGTGACCTCGCCGCATTTGGGTCGGAACTGCGAACGGACAACGGCCCCCTGCTCATCAACGGAGACACCGGCATCAGTGCGGGTTTCAAGGATGAATTGGCATCCATCATTGGCGAGTCGCGGGCGATTCCGATCTTTAGTCAATCGCAAAATCCCGGCAATAACTTGGTCTACACCGTCGTGAAGTTCGTCGGCATTCGGGTGGTCGACGTGAAACTGACTGGAAACAACAAGCGAGTCTTCGTTCAACCGGATCAGTTTTTTGATGAATCCGTGATCTACAAAACCACCACGAAAGTCACGATCGAACCCTGGTCCATTCTCACCAAACCCATCCTGATCAATTGACGAACAACCGAAAGATTGGCACGGAAGGCGCCCGATGAAGATCACTCGTCCGAATTCGACACGCGGTTCGATCCGAGCCGCAGCCGAGCGTCCTGGCGCGGCGGCCACGGAATTCGCCATCGTGATTCCACTGTTCGCGTTAATGCTGCTGGGGATGATCGAATTCGGTCGAGGCATCATGGTCGGACAGATTGTGACCAACGTCGCGCGTGAAGCCGCTCGCCAGGCAATCATTGACGGCTCGACCAACGCGGACGTCGAATCGGCCGCCATCGCGAAACTCGAACAGCAATTGGGGATCAACGCGTCGGGCGCGGGGATCGTCGTCGAGATCACGGTGGGTGGCGGGGGCGGCGACGTTTCGTCCGCTGCCACCCGTGACCTGTGTACGGTTTCGGTTTCGGTCCCTTACGAATCGACCAAGTACACGAGTCTATCGTTCTTGGCCGGTTCAAGCTTCGTGGGCACCGCGTCGATGCGGCACGAGTAGGAGTAACACGCCCCAGAACCGACGCACCCGCCGTTGCCGATTCGCGGTTGATCCGATCGGGATTGTGAATTCTCCGACTTTCTAGTTTATCCGCATCCGTGTTTGAACAAATTAATTGGTGCGTCAAGACAAGCCGAAGACTTACGAATCCATTAACGAGTGTTCCGAAAGCCGACGCGAACGCTGATTGTCGTCGGAAACGGCGGGCACTCACCTAAGACGAACTCACCAATTAAATCCAGTGAAAGCGGCGGCGGACGGAGTTGGCAAGAAAGTGTGGGCCGGTACGGACGCGCGGGCACTTCACGCACCGGTGCGTTTCTGTGGATTTCTTACCCGTCGGCGAATCCGAGAGTTTGCAAGCCTTCTTCCGCGGAGGATCGTACGCCGGCGTCCTTGTCGTTCAACGCCTCCTGGAGCAGTTCATCCGCGTTGGGAGGTTTCAATTGACTGATGGCTTCTGCCGCCGCCGCACGGACGCGGTTTTTCTCGTCGGCTTTGAGGGCGGTCGTTAAGGCATCGACGGCTCCGTCCGCGCCGAGATCTCCCAAGGACTTGGCTGCCCACATGCGGCCGAGCCAGTTCTCGTCGCTCTGCAACATGGCGACGAGTGGCGGCAAGGCCCGCGCGTCTTCGCAGGCGCCCAGCAACCTCGCGACTGGTGAGCGCGTCAGCGGGACGTCGTGGTTCAGGAGTTCCAGCAATCGCTCCACTTGATGCACGCGAACAAGACCGACAAGCCCCAACAGACTGCGCTCCGCGAGATTCCGGACGGTGTTGGTGTCGTCCGTCAGCATGTCCACGAGCACGGCCACGGATCGCTCGGTCTCGGACTTACCGAGCCCCACGGCTGCGATGCCTCGGACGTTCGAACCGTCGGACTTTGCCAGATCGAGTAGACGTTGAAACGCGGCGTCGGAACGAATCGCCAGGGCCTGTGCGGCGGCTTCGCGTTGACGCAACGAAATGCCGTCGTCCTCGATCAGTTCGACCAAGCGGTCGTCGATCAAGTCTTGTGCGGCATCTGCGGCAGCGGGCGTTGTGACGTCCGCAATCGCTGCCGATAAGTCGTCGGGGTCTGCGGAATTGAGAGCGACAAGAAGCTCACTCATGGGGGGGGCTCGCTGGTATTGAATCGTTCTGGGTCGCAAGACTTCGGATGAGTTCGCGGGCTCGTTCGCTCAGTCCATGCCGTTCGATGTATTGGACGAGGTACTCGCGGGCGACGGGGATGGACTCGGCCTTGATCAAGCTGGTGATTAGGAATCGCAACCGCTGCTCATTAGCGGCACTCTCGCCGTCAACGACTTGTTTCAGCAATGCTGCGGCTTGGGGATGTTGTCCCGCGTTGAAATAGCGGGCTCCCAGCCGGGCCTGCAACTCGGCCGAATCGGTTCCGTCGTCAACCGCCTGTTGCCAATGAGCGACGGCCGTCGGTGTTTGAGCGGCCGCGTTGGCGATGTGGCCCAGCAACAAATTGGCCCGCGAGCGAATCTTGCGATCCTCGATCCGTGTCAGTGGTTCGGCGATTTGCTTGGCTCGATCGGAGTTGCCGAGCTGTTGGAGCAATTGTGCGGATTGCAACTGCAAGTCCGGTCGTGGCGTGGTCGACAGCGCGATCGCCCGCTCAATCCAAACCAGCGCTTCGCGATCGTCTTTGAGCTGCTGCCAGACGCCCGCCAGAGTGAGCGGCAGCTTTTCGTTCTTGGCCCCGAGATGAAACGCGGTCGTCAAAGTTGTGGCGGCTTCGTCGAACTTCTGCTGCTGCAACAGCACGTTTCCCAGGCGAAGTTGCAGTTCGGCGGATTCCGGTTCCGACGTCGTCAAATGACGCAAGACGGTGACGGCCTCGTCGAGTGAATTCGAACGGACAAGTAAGTCGGCGTAGAGCACTCGCCAGTCGCGTTGGTCCGCATCGACGATCGTCAACAGCCGAACCGTATTGAGCAGCGCCACCTGGTCATCGCGTGCGTGGTCAATCTCGGCCACTCGCACCAACACATCTTGGGTGACTCGTCCAAGCCCGATGGACTGGATCGCCATGCGACGTGCTTCCGCCAACTTGTTTTGGCCGAAGTAGGCATGTGTCAGTAACCGCGGGATCTCGCCTTCCGTGGGATACTTCGCTTGCAAGGGCAGCAACGATTCCACTGCATCGGCGAAGCGTTCTTCGTTGATTGCCGATTGAGCATCCAGCAGCGTCTGGGCGTCGGCAGGCGTGAATTCCTGCGCCAGACAGCAAGTCGCGAGCACGAGCCAGGGACTCATCACGCCGAACCCTTCAGTTGCTCCGTCATTTGAAACACCTTGACGACGGAATCGAACTGAGCCACTGCGAAGCGTCGATGGTCCGGCGTACAATCGATCGCTCGCCCGCAGTGCGAAAGTTTGAGCGTGTGAAACGGTTTT
>JAQBZS010000517.1 GCA_027622115.1 Planctomycetota bacterium
CCTCGGGCACAGCTCGGTGCCCGGCCGCTTACGCGTCACGGCTCAACAACTCTGGGCGATTGGACCCTGGCCCCTGTTTATTTTCCAACACGCGACCGGATCCGTGGCGAGCGCCAAAACGGCTCATGAATCACCCGACCGAGCTGCCTAAAGAGAGAACACGATGAGCATCATCGTCGAAATACAATCACTGGACGAATTCAAGAATCTCAAGAGTCTCTGGGGCACGTTGTCGCAGCAGACTCCCAATGCGTCCTTCTTTCAATCGCTGATTTGGACTCAGAATTACTGGCGGCACTTTGGTCGCGAGAATTTGCTGAAGATCATGTTGATCGGTGATCGCCAACGAGTCTTGGGGATCGTGCCGCTGTGCGTTCGAAAAATTGACGGGCCGGGACTGGGCCTGCGTGTCTTGTAGTTTGTGGGGTCCAGTCGACACGCGTGGGTGGGACCGATTGGGCCGCATCCCGAAATGACGTTGTCGGCCGCAGCCAAGTATTTGCGAGGCGGTAAGTCGGAGTGGGATGCCGTTGACTTGCGGGTGCATGATTGGGACGGAAAACGTCTTCGCCCATTTCAGCGAGCGGTCCAGTTTTCCGGTTTGCAGTTGTCCTCGGCGGTCGCCATGCGAGTTTCCACGGCTCGATTCGATGCTCGTCAATCAAGACGCCCACGATCGATCAGTCCGCTCGGGACACCCCGACTGCGTGGCAAGTTGTATTACGAGCGATTCCGACCACTCGCGGATTCCCTCTCGACGGAGACCGGTTGGGAATTGGTGGAAGCCTGCAATCAGGTTCTGCAACGGAGTGAAGCAGCCGATCAACCGGCCATCGACAACTCACCCGAGCGATTGTTTTTCGAGGACGTGCATGTCGATGCCATCCGCACGGGCAATTTGGACTTGGGCGTGCTGACGCTCAACGACGCTCCCGTCGCGTTTCATTACGGCTTTCATCACGACGGCGTCATTGACGAATTGGCGACCGGCTTCATCGGCACGGTTGCCGCGAGAGACGCTCTGATGTCGCGCATGTTCGCGGACAGCGTGGCGCGAGGTGATCGGGGATATCGCTTTATTCACGCACCGAGCGCGAGTCGTGCCGGCCTGGGGTCCATACAACAATCCGTCGTCTATTCACTGCAACACAACATGGCCGGCGCATCACGACTGGGAACGTTGCAGTCGACTCGCACGCGGGCACAAGACGGTTCTGGGATTCGAACATGACAACGCTGGTTACTGAGTCGCCGACGCGGCACGCTATTTTCACGACACCGAGTTCGGGTCGTCTTCGCGTCTGTCACATGGCGTTGACGCTTTGCACGGGTGGACTTGAGCGACTGCTAGTGGACTTCGCGCGGTTTCACGACGCCGATCGCTTCGAGCCCGAGTTCTTGGCACTGGGCGATGTCGGTCAACCGGCAGACGAAATCGAGGCCCTCGGCAGACGCGTGCATCGCATTGACGCCACGACACTTGGCAAGGTGTCGCTGATTCGCCGACTGAGTTCGTTCTTGAGCGACGGCAAGTTCGATGTGCTGCACACGCACAACGCGTTTCCGCATCTCTACGGTTCGATCGCGGCGCGACTGGCCGGTGTGTCGACGGTGATCCACACGCGTCACGGACGCCGGTTCGGCGGGACGTGGAAGGAACGAATCCACTTTAGCATCGGTGGTTTGTTCTCGGATTGCGTCGTGGGAGTTTCCGACGATACGGCCGAGTTGTGTCGCAGCCGTGGTTGGTTCCCGAGTCGCAAGGTGGCTCGCGTTTGGAATGGTGTGGATCTGGATCGATTCAACATTCGCCGCACCAACCATTCTGATCCAACCGTGATCACGGTGGCGCGATTGTCTGCGGAGAAAGACCTCGAAACGATGCTGCAAGCGGCCAAGATTGTTGCCGAACGGCAGCCGATGTTTCGACTTATCATCGTCGGCGACGGGCCGGAACGCGCGAATCTGCAGGCCTCCGCACAACGATTGGGTCTTGAGGAGACAGTCCGTTTCCTCGGGGAACGCAACGACATAGCGCAGCAATTGTCGCGGGCGGCGTTCTTTGTGTCTTCGTCGCGTACGGAAGGCGTATCGCTGACGTTGCTGGAGGCGATGGCCACGGAGTTACCCGTCATCGCGACGCGCGTCGGTGGAAACCCCGAGGTGGTGGTCGATGGTGAAACCGGCCGACTGGTGCCGCCGCGTGATCCGCAAGCCCTAGCGGCGGCAATCTTGAAATTGATCGACAACCCGCAAGAATGGGACCGGTTGGGCCAAGCAGGACGTCGACGAGTCCAACAGCACTTCTGCATACGATCGATGGTTCAACAATACGAAGAACTGTATTTACAGCACCAACAGTGAGCGGCAAGGCGCTACTAAAGACGCCCGAGAGCCTCAAACATTCGCCGGTAAACTTGCAATGGAACGCCTGAAAACACTCGCCGAGTGGCTGCAAGAATTGGAGATTTCCACGGACGATCTCGTCAAGCAAACCGGGCTGGAGCGGCGAGTGATCGAGGCGATTGCGTCGGGTCGCTACACCACATCGCCCAAACAGCGCGAGCGACTCGGGAACGCGCTGGATGTGGACCCATCGATGATTCAGTGGGGCGCACCTTTGGGTGTCGACCACATGTATGGACACGGCCCGCAGTTTGGTCGAAGCCCGTGATTTCCAGGACTGCTCGTGGACGGTGATCACGCAATCGTGGCGAGCACTTGTCCGTTGGCCACTTGATCTCCGGCCTCCACACCGACGGATTGCACGGTGCCCGCAATCGGCGACGTGATCGACATTTCCATCTTCATCGCTTCCAGAACGAGAATCGTGCCGCCCACGGCGATCGAATCGCCCGGATGCACTTCGACTCGGATCACCTTGCCCGGCATTTGCGCGGGAACGTCCGTCGCCGGACCGGATGAAGATGTCGTTGCCGACGTCGCCGGACTCGATGACGACGCAGTACTCACGTCCGCCGAATACGTTCGACCGTTCAATCGAGCTTGATTCCCGTCGATCGCGACGTGATACGACTTGCCGTTGACGACCACTTCGTAGGCTTGCGGGCCGGACGGTGCGGTGGGTGTCGTAACGGTCGTCTTCGTCTGCTTGCGGACCCCAACTTCAGCCTCGCCTTTGAGGAACGCGACTCCTTTGTCCTGACACGCCGCGATGATAAAGATGTTTTCGTCCGTGACCTCCAACCCTTCGGCCTCAAGCCGCTTTCGAGCCGGCTCAATACCCTTCTGCGGATCCTCGTCGTTCATGTCCAGCGGGGCACGAGTCGTGGGTTCCAAACCCAATTGTTCGGACGCCTTTTTGACGATTTCGGCATCCGGCGGGACCGGGGTTTTTCCGAAATAACCCAGCACCATCTTTCCGTACGGTTCGGCGATCTTGGACCACGGTTCGAACATGACATTGTTCAACGCCTGCTGCACATAGAACTGTGACACCGGCGTGACGCTCGTGCCGAAACCGCCGCGGCGCACTACGTCTCCCATGGCTTTGATGAGGTCCGGGTATTTGTCCATGATGCCGTTGTCACGCATCATTTGCGTGTTGGCCGTTAACGCTCCGCCCGGCATGGGGCTCCAGGGAATCAACGGTTCCACCGTCGTCGCTTCGGGCGGCAGGAAGTAATCCTGCATGCATTCCTTGAAGACTTCTTCTGCGTCTCGAACTTTGTCGATGTCCACGTCGAGGTCGTAATCGGTGCCTCGCAGGGCGTGCCACATCACGAGAATGTCCGGCTGACACGTACCGCCGGAACACGGAGCCATCGACAGGTCGATCGCGTTCGCGCCGGCTTCCAATGCCGCCATGTAACCCTGCACCGAGATGCCGGCCGTTTCATGCGTGTGAAAGTGAATGAAGGCGTCCTGGCCCAGCAGCTTGCGGGCACGTTTGATCGATTCGTGGACCTTGGACGGGACCGCAGTGCCGGACGCGTCCTTGAAGCACACGGAATCGAACGGGATGTCCGCGTCGAGAATCTGTCGCAGAGTTCGCTCGTAGAAGTCCGCGTCATGCGCGCCTTCGCATCCGGGCGGCAATTCCATCAATGTTACGCAGACCTGATGCTTGAGTCCCGCTTCGACAATGCATTTGCCGCTGTGCACGAGATTGTTGACGTCGTTGAGGGCGTCGAAATTGCGGATCGTGGTGATGCCGTGCTTTTTGAAGAGCTGGGCGTGCAAGCGGATGATGTCGCTCGACTGCGACTCCAGGCCCACCACGTTGACGCCTCGGGCCAATGTCTGCAGATTCGCGTCCGGCCCGGCGGTTCGGCGAAACGCGTCCATCATGTCGAACGCGTCTTCGTTGCAATAGAAATAGAGCGACTGAAACCGTGCACCGCCCCCGGCCTCGAAGTACTGCATTCCCGCGTCGCGAGCCGCTTCCAGCGCCGGCAGGAAGTCTTGAGTCAACACGCGAGCCCCGTAGACGGATTGGAAGCCGTCGCGAAAGGCCGTGTTCATGAAAATGACTTTTTTCTTCGCCACAATGCACCAACCGTAACTGAAAAAAAAACGCGGTGATTACTTCAACATTTCGGACAACAGATACCCCGCCGCGATGGCCGAGCCAATGACGCCGGCCACGTTGGGCGCCATCGCGTGCATCAGCAAGTGATTCTGCGGATCCTCTTCTTGACCGACCATCTGCACGATGCGTGCGGAATCCGGTACGGCCGAAACGCCGGCGGCACCGATGAGCGGGTTGATCTTGTTCGTCAGAAACAGATTCATCAGTTTGGCGAACAGCACGCCGCCCGCGGTCGCCACCGCGAAAGCCGTCGCACCGAGGCCGAAGATCATGAGCGACTCCGTCGTGATGAAGTACTCGGCACTCGTGCTGGCACCGACCGCGAAGCCCAACAGGATCGTGACGATGTCGATCAGCGACGTGCGGGCCGTTTCGGCAAGTCGGCCCGTGACGCCGCATTCCTTCATCAGATTGCCGAAGAACAGCATTCCCAACAGCGTCACGGCTCCCGGTGCGATCAACGCACAAATCAGGAAGGCCACGACGGGAAACACAATCCGTTCCCGTTTGGTGACCTCGCGAGGCGGTGGCATCCGCATCAGCCGCTCTTCGCGCGTGGTCAGCAGCTTCATAATCGGAGGTTGAATTACGGGCACGAGAGCCATGTAGGAATAGGCTGCAATCGCGATCGGCCCCAAGAGACGTGGAGCCAATTGAGACGACAGAAAAATCGATGTTGGTCCGTCCGCACCGCCGATGATTCCGATCGCCGCCGCTTCTTGCGGAGAAAACCCAAGCGCCAGCGCACCGATCAAGGTCAGAAAGATTCCGATCTGCGCCGCCGCACCCAGCAAGACCAGCTTGGCGTTGGACAGCATCGTGCTGAAGTCCGTCATGGCGCCGATGCCGAGAAAGATCAGCGGCGGAAACACACCCTGTTTGACGCCGAAATAGATGTACTGCAACACGCTGCCTTCGTCATAAACACCCAGCATCATTGTCGGCGGATACGGGATATTGCCGACGATGACGC
Organism: Planctomycetota bacterium; assembly: GCA_027622115.1. Taxonomy (GTDB): domain Bacteria; phylum Planctomycetota; class Planctomycetia; order Planctomycetales; family Planctomycetaceae; genus JAQBZS01. Next base: position 5,526 of record JAQBZS010000517.1, read on the forward strand.
CCATGCCGATCGGCAGCAGCAGCAGTGGCTCGTAATGCTTGATGATGGCGAGCGCGATAAAGACAGCGCCAATCACGATCATGACGGCGTTGGGAAACGTCATCCATGCGAAGCCGGTGGTGCTCCAAAACTCCCAGATTCTGTCCATTAAAGATGCTCGCAGTGCTTCTGTAGGACGGGCACTCTTGCCCGTCTTTGTCACGAGAGACGCGCACTCTCGCCCGTCTTTGTCACGAGAGACGGGCACTCTCGCCCGTCTTTGTCACGAGAGACGGGCACT
>JAQBZS010000518.1 GCA_027622115.1 Planctomycetota bacterium
TACGAAAACGGAATGATGAGCAGTTTTGCCCCAGAGGCCGACCCGGATTTCTCAGCACATAGAAAACGGTAGGGTCAGCGGAATTGAATTGGCACAACATGTGGGAGCCAGTCCCAGTTTTTCAGATCGCTTCTAGATTCGATTTGGCACATTCCTTGCTAACTTGTTGGTGGGGCGATCCGTCAGGTGTGTAGTGATTTCGTCAGGAGCCTTGTTGTGAAAACGCTGCTCGATTCCGAAATAAAATCGCCCGGATTTGAAGCGCCGGTGTCGCTGACTCGCTGCAAGAGAATTATTGTGTCGCAGACTCCGACCATTTGATCTCCAAGCAGTTGAGACATTCACCATGAAGCGATTCAAAAACATTCTGTTGCTCGGTGGCACAAAAGATAATGGCCAGTTTACGCTGCGCCGTGCCGCTCAACTCGCTGAAGAGAACGCCGCGAAACTCACCGTCCTGGATGTGGTGAAGCCAGTTCCGACATCGATGCGGCTCTTCAGCGGGTCCGTCGATCCCAGCAAGTTGCAGGAGTTCATTTGCGACAAGCGACGTGTCGAACTGAACGCCGTGTGTTCCGAGAACATTTCGGGAGACGTCTCTTGGGACGTCAAGGTGCTCGTCGGGCAACCGGCCGTCGAAATCATTCGAGCCGTGATGCGAGATGGTTACGACCTCGTCATGAAGTCTGCCGATGGCGGCGGCTTCTTGCAGCGGAGCCTCTTCGGCAGCACAGGCATGCATCTGTTGCGCAAATGTCCGTGTGCGGTGTGGGTGATTCGTCCTGATCAGACCCCCGAATTCGACCGGATCGTGGCTGCGGTCGATGCGGAATCCGGCGATGCAACTCAAAATGGACTGAACGCCCAGATTCTCGAATTGGCTTCCGAACTGGCGGAAACGGAGAATGCCGAATTGCATATCGTTCAAGCTTGGCAACTCTGGATGGAGCAAGCACTTCGCGGACGCGCGCATCACGCGGATGAAGTGGACGCGATGCTGAAGACTCACGAGCAATCCGCTCGGGAAGCTTTGCAACAACTGCTTACGCAGCATGGCGTATCCGATGCAAACGCAACGATCCATTTGCTGAAAGGCGGAGCGGGCTACGTGATTCCGGAATTGGTCAAGGACATTCAGGCGGACCTTGTCGTCATGGGAACGGTGTGCCGGACGGGTGTCCCAGGCTTGCTCATTGGAAACACGGCCGAGCGAATTCTTAACGGCGTCGATGCATCCGTCCTGGCACTCAAGCCCGATGATTTTGTCTCGCCCGTTGCACTCGAAGATTGAGTCGATTGAAAGGCTTTATGTCATTCCAAGCAGCATCGATCGCGGAGTGGTGCGTTGTGCGGCTGTTGTCCGTGTCGGTCTGCCTTTGCGCGTTCACGTTTTTGATGCCGCCTCAGTTGGCAATGGCGAGGACCGAATCCGCTGAGAAAGAGTCACCCGGCGAAGAAGACGGCGAGAACTCCAAGGAAGAGTTGAGCATTGGCTCTTCGGAAGTCCGCTTTAGAGTCGGCCATCGCCGGTTTGGGCTCGGTCGGCTTCGCGAAACTGGTTGCCGCCTTCGTCGATCGAATGCTCTTGTGGGCTGCTCCTTCGCGATCGTTGGCCATGCACTTGTCAATGGGCTCCGCGCGCCATTGCGGATTTAGAAGCTATCTGAAAAAGGGGTCTGACCCTTTGGAGGCCTCGCTAAACCCCGGCAAAAACTGAGGCCGGAGAGGGTCAGACCCCTTTTTCAGAGAGCTTCTAGCCGTCGCCGCTTCGAAGCTCCGGGACGTCTTCCGGAGTGGTGGTGCGCCCGCTGAGCATCCCGACCGCTGTCGCACGTCGCCAAAGATGCGACCACTTCGGCATTGGTGTGATTCCTCGACGGTAGCTTGGGACCACTGTCCCAAGCGGTCACGGAACAATGGTCCCATGCGACTGCGAGGTTACAAATTGCGAGTGGCCTTTATTCCGCGCGGAATCCGCCACGGAATGCAAAAAGGAGATCACATGCTGGTCTTGAATCGAAAAAAGGGTGAATCAATACGCATTTGCGACGACATCGTCGTGACGGTCATCGAAGTACGTAGAGACCGAGTTCGGCTGGGAATTCAAGCACCGAGTTTGCTGCGGATCTATCGCGAAGAAGTGGCCCGTCGAATTCAGTTGGAAATTCGCGTGGAAAACCTGGACAACACGGGAGTCCCGAATCATGACCGATAACAAAATGCGTTCCGCCATCTTTCTCGATCGCGATGGAACTTTGATCGAAGATCGGGGAAACCTAAGTTCCACTGCCGAAGTGGTGTTTTTCCCGGAGACCGTTGAATCATTGCGCAGATTGCAGCAGGACTATCTGCTGTTCATCGTGAGCAACCAGTCGGGTGTCGGCGAAGGACTGTTGACGGTTTCGGACGTGGAGCGGGTCAACGATTTCGTGGTCGAGCAACTTGCCGCCGCGGGGGTCGCGATCATGGAAGTCTACTGGTGCCCACACCAGCGGTCCGACGACTGCGAGTGCATTAAACCGAAGCCGTATTTTCTCCGGCAGGCTTCCAAGCATCATGGTGTGGACCTCTCAACTTCGGTCGTGATTGGTGATCACCCGCATGACGTGTACTTCGCCGACAATGTCGGAGCGAAGGGCATCTATGTGCTCACCGGGCATGGTCGCAGACATTGCCGCGATTTGACGGGCGACTTCCTCGTTGTCGCGGGCATTGCCGAAGCGACGGAGTGGATCATGAGTCGCCGTGGAGCCACCGCGGTGCGGACCGGAGCTGGCGAGACATCAATCCCCGCGCGGAAGCGTCCACCAATTCCGTGAATGCTCGGCCCCGCGCCACGTCGCCCGATATGAATGACAACCCAAACATAAGCCAAAGTTGAGGTGAGTATGCAGCTCTTGCGGCAAGCACTGGTTGAAGGATCAATCGTCCTGGATCTCGACGCGCGCGACATGGAGTCGGTCTTCAAGAAGACACTGGATGCGCTCGTCACGGAAGGCCGTGTGCCGATCGAACATCGAGGTGAGCTTGAAGCGGCGTTGCTGACTCGCGAGGGGCTGACATCGACGGCGATCGGTAACGCGGTGGCTGTGCCGCATGCCTATCTGGATGTGCTCAATGATCCGGCCATCGTGTTTGTCCGGCTGGCACGACCGATCAACCTCGGAGCACTCGACGGGATCCCCACACGATTCGTCTTCGTGCTGATGGGTCCGAGCGGCGCAACCGTCGAACATCTCGAAACATTGGCCGCCATTGCGCGTCTCATGTCGGATGACGAATTCCGATACGAGGCCCGATCGGCTCGCAATCAGCAGGATCTTCTCTCGGCACTCGATCACTTCATCTCGCGAACGGCATCAGTGGCGCGAGAAGCCCTGGCGGATTCACCGGAAGGGCTGACTTATACGGGCAAACTCTTTGGAGGCTTGCGAGAGGATTTCCGCCGCAGGTGGTCGCATTACCGCAGTGATTTTCGCGACGGATTGAATCCCAAGAGTCTCAGTTCGACTCTGTTTCTGTTCTTTGCGTGCCTTGCTCCCGCCGTCACCTTCGGCGGCATCATGGGAGCGCAAACCGACGGGAAAATCGGAGTCGTGGAAATGCTGGTGGCGTCCGCAGCGTGCGGTATCGTCTACGCGCTGGTTTCCGGACAGCCGCTCGTCATCTTGGGAGGTGTCGGACCGTTACTGGTTTTCACGGCGATCCTGTTTCGACTGTGCGGTGACTTGCAGTTGCTTTTTCTTCCGGCGTACGCCTGGGTCGGTTTTTGGACGGCACTGATGCTGGTAGGGTTGGCCGCAACGGACGCCAGTTGTCTGATGCGGCACTTCACCAGATTCACCGACGAGATCTTTTCCGCGTTGATGGCGCTGATTTTCATCTACGAAGCCCTGCGAGCGATCATCGCCATTTTTCGCAGAAGTTTTGCCGACGAATCGATCGGTCACGACGCGGCATTCCTGTCATTGATCCTGGCCATCGGCACGTTTTACATCGCAATCAGTTTGTCGCAGTTTCGGCGCAGCAACTACCTTCTCCCTTGGATGCGCGAGTTCCTTGCGGATTTCGGTCCGATGATCGCGCTGGCCGCCATGACTCTCGTTTCCTGGTTGCTGCGTGACGAGGTTGCGACGTCGACTTTGCAGGCACCGGACACACTGCAAACCACAATTGGGCGTGCTTGGCTGGTCGATCCGTTTGCCGCCCCATTGTGGGTGAGATTCTCGGCGATCGGCCCGGCCTTGCTGGCGACGGTGTTGGTGTTTCTCACGCAGAACATCACCGCCAGATTGGTCAACAGTCCGGACCACAGGCTGCGAAAAGGCCCGGCTTATCATCTCGACCTGGCCGTAGTCGGCGGCCTGATCGGAATCTGTTCGTTGTTTGGGTTGCCGTGGTTGGTCGCGGCAACGGTCCGCTCGCTGGCTCACGTGCGCGGTCTGGCGACGATGGACGAGGTGATTTCTTCGGACGGCACGACACGCGAGCGCGTGACGCATGTCGAAGAGAATCGAATCACGGGTCTGGCTATTCACGTGCTCATCGCGCTGTCGCTGCTGCTGTTGCCCGCGCTCAAGGTCGTGCCGATGTCCGTGCTGTATGGCATCTTTCTCTTCATGGGGGCCGTCTCGCTGAGCGGCAACCAGTTCTTCGAACGCATGACGCTGTGGCTGATGGATCCTGGGCTGTATCCCCGCACGCATTACATCCGGCAGGCTCCCGTGAAAGTGATCCACCGCTTCACGTTGCTGCAACTGGCATGTTTGGCGGCCTTATGTGTTGTCACGCTCAGTCCAAACGAGTCATTGCGGTTGTCGTTTCCGCTGTTCATCGGCTTGTTGGTTCCCATGCGGTTTTTGGCGGGACGCTGGTTCGACGCGAACGATTTGACCGCGCTGGATGCAGGTGAAACGCCGCACGAGGAAGAAACTCATTGGTCCGCATGAGTTTGTGGAGAACAGTCCCGAAACAACTTTCCGATGATAGAGGTCGCCTGCTTCAAGTGGCCATCACCTGGAACAAGCCCAGTCTGAGAGATACAACGTGGCGAAAATGTATCCAGAAGTTGTGGCATGGTCGTCGGCGAGGAACCATTGCCCGTCCTGGTCTCCTACGGTGCGGGTCGCGCATGGACTGCGTCGAACGAACGTCCAAGAAAGCGACAAGCCAACGGCAAAAACGCATCACGCTGGGACGCGTACGACGACTGCCTCAACGAACGCATTCGAGTGCCCGATCTGCTGAATTGGTTTACTCTTGAATCAGCCGCGCGGGACACTGCGGGGCGGTATCGCCCAGGATTCGAAACCGTTCGCCACGCGATTCAACAGTGCATTCCGGGCGCGGAAGAACTGTCGTTCGACCACCAGCGACTGGAACCCGTGATCCGGATTGCCGGGAACGATTGTCTGTTTTCGAATTTGAGCGACGGTCAAAAGGTGATGGCGTCAATGGTGGCGGACATCGCGATCAAGGCTGTGACGCTGAATTCGTATTTGCTCAACGAAAAAGTTGCCGACGAACCCCGCAGTGATCTACCGGTCATTCTGCGTAAAACGCCGGGAGTCGTGCTGATCGATGAATTGGACGTGCATCTGCATCCAGCTTGGCAACGCCGGGTGGTTTCCGACCTGTCGAAAACATTCCCTTGCATGCAATTCGGTTGCACAACGCACTCTCCACAGGTGATCGGTGAAGTTCGTCATGGATGCGTTCGTTCGCTGGAGAATGGTCGGGCATTTCCACTCGCGCGATCATTTGGCCTGGACTCCAGTCGCGTGCTTGAAGAAGGCATGCACGCC
>JAQBZS010000519.1 GCA_027622115.1 Planctomycetota bacterium
GCTCAAAGCGTTGGTACAAAGGACGACTTCCGCCGCGAGCATTGAACTTTGAACCACCCGACCCCAGCCACCCTTTATCCGGAGCGTATCTCTTCGCTCAACCGGCAGAAGAGTGGGCAATTCCGGACAATCACGAATTGGATTCTTCCGTTAGCGACTCTCTGAAAAAGCGGGGCAATGAACGAAAAACGCCCGGAAACCTCATTGAGATTTCCGGGCGCCCTGTCTCGATGGCTTTGCAAACCGGCGTCAATTCATGTCGGCAGTTGCCGTGGCGGCGGTTGCAGTTGCAGTTGCCGTCGCGACCGCTTCGACCGCTTCTTCTCCGATCCCATCCACACTGGAGTCGACAAACCCTCGCAAATGCTCGCTTCTCGTATGGTGTTGAAGTTTCTTGAGCGCCTTCGACTCAATTTGCCGAATGCGTTCGCGCGTCACCTTAAAGATGCGACCGGTTTCTTCCAGCGTGTAGCTGTAGCCGTCACCCAGCCCGTATCGCAGCTTGATGATTTCGCGTTCTCGATAAGTCAGGCTCTTGAGAACATGGCCGATTTTGTCCTTCAGCATTTGGTGCATCGCGGAATCGGCCGGGCTCTCTTCATGGCCGTCTTCCAGGAACTCGCCGAAGCTCGAATCCTCGCTCTCGCCAACCGGCGTATCGAGGCTGATCGGGTGCTTCCACGTTTTCATAATGCGTTCGGTCTCTTCAATTCCTAGACCGACGGCTTCGGCCAGTTCCTCCATACTGGGTTCGCGACCGGTTTCTTGGCGAATCTGCTCGCTCTTGGCCTTCAGCGTGGAGATGCTTTGGAACATATGCACGGGAATGCGAATCGTGCGTGCGTGATCCGCAACAGCCCGAGTGATCGCTTGCCGAATCCACCACGTGGCGTAGGTCGAAAACTTATACCCGCGACGGTATTCGTACTTTTCCACGCCCCGCATCAAGCCCGCGTTTCCTTCCTGGATTAGATCCAGAAAGCTCAACCCACGATTCCGGTACTTCTTGGCAATCGAAACAACCAGCCGCAGGTTGCCGCCGGACAGTTTCTGTTTGGCATTCGTCCACGCGTCGAAGCGATACTTGATTTCTCGGCAGCGATCCAGGAATTGCTCCGGCGTTTCGACGAGAACTTCCACGAACTCTGCCAATTCGTGCTTCAAAGTTTCGATGTCTTCGCCGAATCGATTCACCTTGCGTTTTGTTCGCAACCGCGACAGTTCGGTAATCTGCAATTGAAGATCGCGGACGCGATCACCGATCTGGTGGATTCGCTTCATTACCGGTTGCAACCGTTGGGTGCGGACACTCAGTTCTTCGCACAGCGTCGCCATCTTCCGTCGACGCAGAACCATCCGCTGATGGATGTCCTTTTTGTCTTTCCCGGTCGCTTCCCGAAAAGCCGCAAAGTCTTGACGGTTTTGTTCCAGCAGCACGCGGAGCGTTTTCAGGTTGTACGGCATCCGCCCGAGAATCTGTTCCTTTTGAACCGCTTCGGTTTCGGAGGTCCGCAGCGTTCTTTCAAACGGCAACTCCTGGTTGAACACCTTTTCAAGAGTGTCCACCGCGATCCCCAGAGCAAAGTCGGACTCCAGCAACGTTCGGCGGAAACGCTTTCGACAAACTTCGATCTGTTTCGCCAAGAAGATTTCGCGAGCACGCGTCAACAACGGGATGTTGCCCATCTGACTGAGATACATCCGGATCGGGTCGCGAGACGACAACGCCGACGTTTCAGGCAGTATGGTCCGTGATGAGTTGGGATCCACAGGCCGCGGTTGTTCTTCAGCCGGTATCCAGTCGAGTTCTGGGATATTGGGGTCTTCGACAATGTCAAGTTTTGTTTCTTCCATCGCAAGGATAATGCGATCCACCATCGCCGAGTCCCCACCTTCGTCTGGAAGGTAGTGGTCGACTTGGTGAAACGTCAGATAGCCTTGCTTTTGGCCTTCTTCAATCATCTTCTTCAGGCCGGACTCGAGGCGATGCACTGGGCACTCCCTTTCTTTCGAAACGATCTTCCGCACTTCCATGTACGTTTACGGACGGAATTCGAATGGTTTTGCCCGGAAGAAAAGCAAACCACTGTTGGAACCGAACGCTGTCTCAGGACACGGGGATGGCAACCTTGAAGCAATTCGAGAACTCCATTCCACGAAAGCCCGACCAAACCCAGACGGGTTCAATCCACACATAGGCAAGATTGATGAACGAGGACCGCAGACTTCTTCAACGTCATTTTTCAAGATTGCGTCGAACAAGTCCCGTAAAGGCAGGAATCCAATGGTGGGAGTGGTTCCTGACGTTGATTTGCAGGCCAACCCGTTCCGCCGTCATGACAGGCCATCCTTCGACCGGTTCACAACGCTGATTCGTACGGAACACAACTTGCCCACAAATCCGGCACCGAGTGGCACCGACGTCCCATTCTCAGCTTCCCTACTGGAGAGAGAACCAACTTGGTTTGGCATCACCAAACCAACTATCGACTCTACCAAATCGATTCGTGGTCGCTAGACACAATCGACTTTCATGCTGGATTTTCCGCAAAATAACGGGGAAGAACTCGAACACAACTCCAATCCCATTGCTACCATACGGTGCCCGGTCATTCTCCACGGACCGGACTGGCAGGCAATAGGCAAAGGCCCAAAGTGCGCCCGGCTTGCCGGAATGTCGCAATTCCGCCGGTGCGACCTGTCGTAGAAGAATAGACAGCCCAAATGGTCGACTTGCCGCAATCGAACTTGGTGACGGATGCGACTTGGCGCGGACGCACCAACATCACGGATTGCTTCAATGCACCCAGCGACCAAGAAAAATCCGTGTAACGTGTCGTATTTGGACGGTGCAGCATACATTCAGGCCGTGAATCAACTGACCGAAGTAGCGAGGTAGCCATGCGAATTCCGACGTGCGTGCTGGTGTGTTGTCTGTCCACCGTGTGCTGCGGTGAAACCAATTGGAACCAGTTCCGCGGCCCCAACGGTGACGGCGTCTCGACAGCAACCGATTTACCGGCCAAAATCGAAGAAGGCTCGGCCGAGATCACATGGAAGACGCCGATTCACGGCAAGGGCTGGTCGTCACCGGTCGCGTGGGGCGATCGCATTTGGATGCAAACGGCTCCGGAAGACGGCAAGTCGCTGTACGCGGTTTGCGTTGATGCCGTCACCGGTAAGATCGTGCATGACATCAAAGTCTTCGACGTCGCGGACCCGCAGTTCTGCCACCCCACGAACAGCTATGCATCGGGCACGCCGTTCCTGGAAGCGGGACGCGTTTACGTGCATTTCGGACGCTACGGCACGGCGTGCTTGGATTCCGAAACGGGCAAAACGTTGTGGAGACGACGTGATTTGACTTGCGATCACTTTCGCGGCCCCGCAGCGTCGCCGATCGTCGACGGCGATCTGTTGTTTGCGGCGTTTGACGGGATCGACGTGCAATTTGTCGTGGCCATGAACAAGAACACCGGTGAAGTCGTGTGGAACAAGACGCGAGACATCGCCTACGGCACCGACAACGGCGACCGCAAGAAGGCGTACAGCACCGCGAAAGTCATCGAGGTGAAGGGTCGGAAACAGTTGGTGAGCCCATCCGCCGTCGAAACAGTCGCTTACGGTCTCGAAGACGGCAAGGTGCTGTGGCGCGTCAAGCACGACGGCATGAACGCGGCTGCTCGACCGCTGTACGTCAACGGGCTGCTGTATTTGAGCGCGGGATCGGGGCCAACGACCTTCATCGCGTTGCGTCCGGAAGGCTCGGGCGACATTACGGACTCGATCGTCTGGAAAACCAACAAGGGCGTGCCGCGACGTTCGTCGCAAATCGTCTCGAATGGTTTGCTGTTCATGGTCAGTGACGATGGCGTGGCCACGTGTCGAGATGCCGCCAATGGCGATATGAAATGGCAAACTCGTCTGCGGGGCGAGTATTGGGCGTCGCCAGCTTTGGCGGACGGCAAGATCTACTACTTCAGCAAGGACGGCGGCATCACGGTGCTCAAGGCGTCTGGCGAGCTGCAAAAATTGTCCGAAACGAACCTCGACAGCGGTTTCAACGCGTCGCCGGGATTCGTTGGAAACGCCATGATTCTGCGGACGTTTCAGCACCTGTATCGGGTGGAGTCCAAATAATTCGTCTGGCTGGCCTAGCTCTGGAGCAACATTGTGAGTGACTTCTGTTTTCTGACGGCGACGGAATTGACTCGCATGATTCGCAACAAGGACGTCTCCTGTCGCGAAGTCATGCAGGCACATCTGGATCAGATCGCGCGAGTCAATCCACGGGTCAACGCGATCGTGACGTTGCTCCCGGAGCGGGGATTAGACGGAGCGGATGCAGCGGATGCAGCACTCGCTCGCGGCGAAGAACTCGGGCCGTTGTTTGGCCTTCCGATCGCCCACAAGGATCTCGTGCCGACGAAGGGCATTCGCACCACGTGGGGTTCGCCGATCTACAGGGACCACGTTCCGACCGAAGACGGGCTGATCATCACGCGGCTGCGAGACGCGGGTGCGATTACGATCGGCAAGACGAACACGCCTGAATTTGGAGCGGGCTCGCAGACTTTCAATCCCGTGTTCGACGCCACGCTGAACCCCTACAACGCCGCGAAGACGTGCGGCGGCAGCAGCGGCGGCGCGGCCGTTTCGCTGGCCTGCGGCATGTTGCCGATCGCGGACGGCAGCGATACCGGCGGCTCACTCCGAAACCCCGCCAACTTCTGCAATGTCGTCGGTTTTCGTCCATCGCCGGGACGAGTCCCCGTGTGGCCGGCCGACGTGACTTGGTCGCCCACGTCCGTCCAAGGCCCGATGGCCCGCACGGTGGAAGACGTCGCCTTGATGCTCAGCGCGATGGCGGGACCAGACATCCGATCGCCGATCTCGATCACTCAGTCCGGCGATCAATTCCGGCAACCATTGGGCCGTGATTTCAAGGGCGTCAAGATCGCATGGAGCCGTGATTTCGGCGAATTGCCCGTCCACCCACAAGTGACGAAGACGATCGACGCTCAACGCTCGACCTTCGCGGACATCGGTTGCATCATCGAAGACGCTCAGCCGGATTTCCGAGACGCCGACGACATTTTCAAGGCATGGCGGGCGTGGCAATTCGAAATCAAATACACGCCGTTGATCGAGAAGCATCGCGATCAGATCAAGGACACGATCATTTGGAATACCGAGCAAGGCCAGAAACTGACCGGTCCTCAACTTGGACAGGCCGAAGTCAAACGCACTCGCCTGTACCATCGAGTCTGCCGCTTCTTGGAAGAATACGAGTACCTCATTGTCCCCGTGAATCAGGTGCCGCCGTTCGACGTCGACACGCCGTACATCAAGGAAATCAACGGCACGCAAATGGAGACGTACATCGATTGGATGAAGTCGTGCTATTACATCACCGCGACCGGGCTGCCCGCGATTTCCGTCCCGTGCGGTTTCACCGACGACGGGCTGCCGGTCGGCGTGCAGATCGTCGGTCGACATCAGTCTGAATTCTCCGTGCTGCAACTCGCCTACGCGTTTCAAGAAGCGACGCAGTTCTGGAAGCAGCGGCCGGACTTGGCTTCATCGAATTAAACCTCATTCACTTTGATTCCCTTGTTAGAGGTTGCCATGAATCCCACCGCACAGTTGGAGCAAAGCGAGCCACAAGCGTCGCCGGATGCGTCCCCATCGTCCGAGCCGGAAGATTTGCGAGATTTCCCCTACGGTCGGCGCTACATCCGCCGAGTCACCGACGAAGGCGAAGTTGTGCATGACATCGTGCCGTTGGCTTTGAAAGACTTGCT
>JAQBZS010000520.1 GCA_027622115.1 Planctomycetota bacterium
TGAACTTTGAACCACCCGACCCTCCTACCTCCGAGCCCAGACGAAAAAAGGCAGGCGACCGCGCCTGCCTCGAATCGATCGATGGTTGCTGAACTAGTCCGCGAACGCAGCGTCAAACGCAAGGCCGGACGGATGGAAGTCCACGTTCTTGCAAAACTGTGCTGCTTCAGTGGCACCGGTTTCGCGATCCATGCCGCTGTCTTCCCATTCCACCGAAAGCGGACCCTCGTATTTGACGGCATTCAAAGCTCGGATGATTTCCTCGAACCGCACGGCGCCGCGGCCCACGCTACGGAAGTCCCAGCCGCGACGTGCGTCTCCGAACGGCAGGTGGCTGGTCAAGATTCCGGTGCGGCCGTTCAAGGTCGTGGATGCGTCTTTCATGTGGACGTGGTAGATGCGGTCCGGGAAGTAACGAATGAATTCCACGGGATCCACACCCTGCCAAATCAAGTGGCTGGGATCAAAGTTGAATCCGAATTCCTCTCGCTTGCCAAGCGCTTCGAGGGTTCGTTCGGCGGAATAGACGTCGAACGCGATTTCGGTGGGATGCACTTCCAGAGCAAACTTCACGCCGCATTCCTGAAACACGTCCAGGATCGGATTCCATCGTTCGGCCAACAGATCGTAACCGGCGTCGATCATGGCTCGCGGTGTCGGCGGAAAGTCGTAGATCAGATGCCAAATCGAAGACCCCGTGAAACCGTTGACCGTTTCGACGCCCAACTTCTGCGCGGCGCGGGCCGTGTTTTTCATCTCTTCGATGGCTCGTTCATTCACGCCCGCCGGATCGCCGTCACCCCAGACGTATTCCGGCAAGATGCTCTTGTGTCTCGCGTCGATGTTGTCCAGGACCGCTTGACCGACCAAGTGGTTGGAGATCGCGAACAATTGCAGGTCGTGCTTTTTCAGCAGTTCGCGCTTCTTGGCACAATAGGTGTCATCGGAGAGAGCCTTGTCCACTTCAAAGTGGTCGCCCCAGCAGGCGAGTTCCAGCCCATCGTATCCAAAGTCACGCGCCTTCCGGCAAAGTTCTTCCAGCTTCAAGTCCGCCCATTGGCCCGTGAATAAGGTGACAGGTCGTGCCATCGTGGTTCCTTCAATCTCAGTTGCAAATTGGTGCTGTTCGTGGGCGTGACACTACGATCACAACTTCTCGAAGTCAACAAATCGGTCAGCTGAGCCCAAATCACTGATCACTCAATCGTTCGGGATCGAATATGTAAATGGACTCTCGCGGCAAAGCGGGCCAGCCTTGCAATTGTGGAAGGAAACTCCGGCCGTCCAAAGTCAGTTGCGATGGGATCTTCGCGGCGGTCGCCTCGCAGATCGTCGGTAAGAAATCGCTGAAATCGATGATGTCCTGTACGACGCGACCCCGACGGATCACGGACGGCCAACTCACGATACACGGCACGTGATTGCCTCCGTCCGTCATTTTCCCTTTCGCACCGATAACTTTGCCGAAGGTGGTGTTGGTCACGATCGGTGTGTCGGTACCGTTGTCGCCGATAAAGACGAGCAGCGTGTTTTCACGGAGTCCCAATTGATCCAGCTTCGCGTTGAGCTTGCCGACCGTCTTGTCGACGTACGCCACCATATCGGCGAAGTACTCGGGGGCTCCCTTGTAGGTTTTGGATCCATGCGACGTTCGGTCCCAAGACTTCGAGTCCGGTGTTGGCGAAAACGGACAGTGCACCAGAGCCATCGGGTAGTAGACGAGAAAGGGCTGTTCGCGATTGTCTTCCATGAACTTTCCGATGAAGTCCACGAACACATCCGACGAAAACTCGCCGTCGTCGTAATCGACCGGCTTGCCGTTGAGTTCCAAACGGGGATTCGCATAGCGGGTATCGTGTTTCTTCGCATCCGTGCGACCACGCGTGTGTTGCCACAGCAGAGCTTATTCGAATCCAAAATGCCGAGGCGAATCAGATTCGTTGCCCAGTTGCCATTTGCCGGCCACGCACGTCTTGTATCCGGCGTCCCGCAAGATATGGGCGAAAGTGGTCTGTTTGCGGTTCAATCGACCAAATCGCACGTAGTTGCGTTTGTTGGACATCCCGGTCATCAACTTCACGCGAGACGGCGTACAAATCGGCTGCGAATAACAGTGTTCAAACCTCAAACCACCGGCTGCCAATGCATCCAGTTGGGGCGTTTGGTAGTCCAAACTCCCGTTGGCTCGAATGCACTCGTAACCCATGTCGTCCGCCATGATCAGCACAATGTTGGGACGATCGGCGGCATTCACTGCCGTGGCCGAGAAGGCAATCGCTGCCAGAACAGAAATACGAAAATGTGCTGTCGTGATTGTCATGCGTCACGCTTCCCGGATAAACCTGACTCTGCGGCAGCCCGCCGCCCTACGTTGAATCGGTCGTCGAACTCGCCTTCGATGTCGCGTTCCTCTGACGGCGGCATCGGACATAGAGTACCCACGGCACGACTAACAACGCCAACAGCAGAATCACCAGCACAACCAAAATCACTTTGTGCTCGGTCGACACACTTGCTACCGGTTTTGGCTCTTTGTCCGGCCACGGCTCCGCTAGGAAGGGGAACTCAGCAAGAAACGGCTTGTCGTTGACTGTCTTTCGCGGCCATTCATTCGAATCTGTGTATGACAACTCGTACAACAGACAGTCGCCTTGCAGACAGATGAGCGCCGCAACATCATCGGTGAGTCGCCGCCCATTCGGAAATCCAGCGGGGAAGCGGCTCGTATAAATCATGACGTCGGGTGCAAGGTCATAGGGACGAATTGCAAAGAGCGGCTGGATTTCCACTTGCAAGACATCTTGCACCAAACTCGGCGTTTCCAATCGTTTCTTGATCGACGCAACGTGTTCGTGAGGCGGAAGCGTATTCAGAAAATCGAATCGCGGCAGCATCGTGCGAAGTGATCGGCCGACATGATCGTACTGTTTCGGCCCGCGTTTCGATGTCGCCCAAATCAGCCAATCCTGTTGCCCTTCGGGAAACGACGTCATCGGGATACTCAAGACCATCCCCACCACGTTCGTGCCAAAGAATTTCGGAAAGATAAACGGGTCGTCACGCACGCCAACCCAAACCTTGATGCCGTCTGGATCCGACAGCCCCTTAACAGACTTCTCTTTGAGTGTGGCATCGTTGCCGAGACGCAGTTCGATCGTCACGTCCGGTTGGATGCTTTCCGGCTTGACCACGGTGCCGCCATAACGAGCGAGATTCGCCTTGTCGTCGTAACTGACCTCGCTCTTGAGACTCATGAAGATCGAGAACGTGTTGTGTTCGAGATCATACGGCGGCGGCTGTGTGAGTCCGGCAATCGCATTGAGGATGACGATCATTTGATCATCTTCGGGGAAGACGAAAAGCCCCGCGATATTTGCATCCGGCTTCTTTCCCAGCATCGGGTCGGCGTGATCCGAGCCGTACACGAGACCATGCAGAAGCATCAGCAGCACGACGGGCACAAGGCCGCGGAGCACTCGCCGCGTTGTACATCTTGTGCCGGCATGCCAACTCAATAACTCAATCGGCTTTTCCAATGTATCGCTCCCGAAACGTAAGACGCGCAAGGCACGCACGTTTGAGGTGTGAAAACGCGTCAAATCACTTCCGTCACCGCATCGACCGTGGGAGATGAACGAACTCGATTAGTTCTTGGTCGTTTCGACCGCGAAATGTCCACAAACGCGCGCTAAACGAACGACGTTCACGCCGAAGTGGCGCTGTCCAATTCACCACGCGCGTCAGCGACGCGGCATGCCAACCCGGTCCATCGTCTGGCGACGGTGGCTACCCGAAAATGTGGCTACTTGAGGAAAACACTACTTCACTTCTTTTTCTTCGCATCCTGGATAATGACATCGCTGGCCTTCTCGCCGATCATGTAGACCGAGGTCACGATGAAAAAGCCTGGAATTCTGGGAAACACCGATGCGTCCGCGACCCGGAGATTCTTCGTCCCATAGACACGAAAGTCACCGTCCAGCACTCCGCCCTTTTCCCGCTTTTGAATCGGACAGGTACACGACGCGTGATGGCCCCACGCCCGGTCTTTGACGAATTGGCGGATCTCGTCGCGGGTTTGAACGTCCTTGCCCGGCAACTCCTCTTCGGCGATCAGTTTGCCGTATTTGGCCGTCATCGTCCGCACGAATTCGATGCCGTCCACCACGGATTCCAAATCCTCGCCAGACTCGTCGTTGCCTTCCTGGAAATAGTGGAAGTTGATCTCGGGAGGATCGCGAGGATCGTCACTGCGAAGAGTCACTTCACCAGCCGAATTGTTCGTATGCGCCTTGAGAATGGCCCATGTCAGATAATTCAGATGCTCCTTGATCAACGTGGAATAGCCGGGGAAATAGCCCCTGAACAGACCCAACAAGCCAAAGATAAACAGGTCGGGCAACGGTCTCGTTTTAGCCGCGCGTTTGATCACCGCGAGAACCGCGCCGTTGGTGGTGTAAACGCCGCCTCGCTCCAGTTCCCACTGTTTGAATTGCGGATCACCCGGCGCATATTTTGCGTCCTTGAGTACTTCCCAATGGTCGAAGTTCATCCGGTTCACAACACCGACCTCGTAGCGGTCTTGCATGTTCTTGCCGACCGGCAGATCGACTCGGGTCTGGATGTTGTGCTTGGTAAGTTCTTCCTTGGGGCCAATACCCGAAAGCATGAGTAGTTGCGGCGTGTTAAAGGTTCCGCCAGCCAAAATCACTTCGCGGGACACACGCACTTCGCGTTTCTCGCCGCCACGATCACTGGGCTTGGCGTCGGCACGATACAGCCGGGCTCCCTTGAGATATTCCACACCCACGGCACGAGTCTCGTCGTCGTCCGCGAAGATGATCCGTGTCGCCAGGGCTTCCAGTTCAATTGTCAGCCGATCCGGATACTTCTTGGCCGTCTCGATCACGAACTCACGCGTTCCGTTACGGGCGTGGTTGTCGGTGGAAAGCGGTGGATAATGCAGGCCGGTGGCGTTGTCCTTAACTAGCCGCCAGTCGTTGGGATCGCCTTTGCCATCCAAGCCCCATTTGATCCGGTCCAGCGGATCGGCGAGTTCCGTAAACGCTTCCAATGCCGACTTGGCAACGACCTCGACGAGATTCTCGTCCTCAAGTGCGACAAGGGGAATGGCCTTTTGGGTGTGCAGCCAGCCTTTATAGCCGTGACGGCTGGGATTGAGTCCGAACCAATTCAAGAGTTTCTGGAACCAGCGATAATCGCAATGTTCCATACGCTGAAAGTATTTGCGCATGTTATTCGAGTTCCAAGAATCGTCTCCGGTAATCTGGGCAATGTTGTCCCAATCGCTGTTATGAGGATAGATCATGATCTGCGCGTTATGGGCCGTGCAGCCTCCTAAAGTTGCACCGCGCGGATAAAGCACGCCATTCACATCCTTGCCGTCGAATTCCTTGCGATACTTTGGGTCACGTTCCTGTTGTTGCTGATCCGTGTAGTGACGGACAAAGAAGTCCCACTTCATCGCGTCGTTTTCGGATGCGAATGTGTGGAACACGGGAACCTGATAGTCGTTCGGCAGGCGGTTGGTATCGGGATAAGGTGGATCCCCGCCTTTGAGTTTGAACGGATCTCCGCCCGCTTCCAACAGCATCACCTTATAACCGGCTTCCGCGAGTCTGGCGGCAACAACACCACCGCCCGCACCCGAACCAACGACAACGTACTCAAAATCCGCTTGATTGCTTGCAGTCGACATGGAATGCCTCCTTTCTATTCTCTACGCGGCCAATAATGGCACATTCTCAAAGGTCTGAAACTTCAGCGTCATGAGTGATTT
>JAQBZS010000521.1 GCA_027622115.1 Planctomycetota bacterium
TGCCCGTCCTACACCCAGAAACGGAAGATCCATAAATTCAGAGGTCGCGAACAAGACCAACCGGCGGTGTGGTTTCTGCCGCTCAAGGAGCCGATCTCTCCGCACGTGGAAAAGCTGCTCGGCCCGTCGAAGCTTGGGTTGGAGTCCAGCCTTCAGGCTGTTGATCCTGACGGGGCAGGCTAAAGCCTGGACTCCCACCGAAAACGCTGGCCGCTCAACTCGACGAACTGCTCGGCCCTGCCACGCCGGTGCAGGAAGTCCTCGCCGAACTCGACCGCCAGCAAGGAAAACCAGCGGTGTGGTTCCTGCCGCTGGACAAACCGATCTCGCCGCATTTGGATGAACTGCTGGAACCGGTGAAAGAGGACAAGTAGAAAAGTGCGGAGCGTGCAAACGAGCCGCTTCCACTCGCTTCCTCAGATTAGCCCGTATCTCAGATTAGCCCGTATAGTATAATGGAACGGTATGATTTCACTACGAAAGAGAGGGTGTCATGACCGTGATCACCATTGAACACGCCCAAGCCAACTTGTTTGACTTGATTGCCGGGCTTCAGCCGGGAGAGGAAGTTCAGATTCTACGAGACGATCAACCGGTCGCCGTATTGGTCGGTCAGCCAGTGATGCCGCGAACGCCGAGAAAAGCGGGTTCAGCGAAAGATAATCCTTTTCATGGCGGATGACTTCGACGCGCCGCTGGAAGACTTCAAAGAGTACATGCAATGAAATTGCTCCTCGATACCCATGCCTTTCAGTGGTTCGTTCGGGACGACGCGAAACTGAGCCAGCCGGCCCGAAACGCCATCGAAAATACGGCGAACGACGTGTGGCTCAGCGTGGCGAGTTATTGGGAAATTGCGATCAAGGTCGGCACCGGCAAATTCACGCTTGCGGATTCATTTGACGCGTTCATGCCGTATCCTCAACTCAAAGAGTTGCTAAAGACACCGCATTGTCGATTGCAGCACAACTCAAAGCAGCCGTTCTTTCGGTGAATGGACTGCTGGAGAAGTTGTGCGGTGACGACAGATTTACTCTTCGCATTTTCCAGGGCATTCTAACCACTATTGGATTCGCCATTGCGGCTGGGGTGTTGTCACTCGCTTACAGCTGGCTTTAGTTGTCGATTTCTTGTTTTCATGCGCGCATTTGTAGCCACCGTCGCCAGACGGTGGTTTCGCGACACGGCCCGACCGTCTGGCGACGTTCGACCGTAGGCAACGTCGTTTACCTTCAGCCGAAATTAGCGAGGTTAGAGCTGAAGCGACTTGATGGATTTTGCGGCTTATCCTACAGAAAACGGAATTGTTGGCCGATGAAGGATTGGGGCCGAATTGGCGGCTGCGTGGTCACGTACGCCCGTTGCCCCGCCGGGTTGAGTAACACGTCGTATTCCGGCGCGAAGCATTCGTCACATGTGCTGCCTGTCACGAAGTGTCGAAGTGTCGGAGTGCCGAAACACCGTGAACACAATCCGTCGCCAACTCACAATGACTCGCGGGAAAGTGCTGCAAGTCATTGGGCTGATCTTGGCCGTGGCGTTGATCGGCGGTTGCCGGAACGCGGAATTGCAACAGCGACGGTTTGCCGTGTCGGATGGACTCGCCACTCGATTCGGGGCCGCCCTCGGTGACTCGACCGCAAGCGACGATACGCTGATTCCGGCGCATGTTTCACTGATCGACGGCATCACCGAAGACGATGCGGTCAGCCTCGGGTTGTGGAACAACGCTGCTTATCAAGAGATGCTCGCCGAGTTGGGGATTTCGAGCGCACAGCTGCTGGATGCCGGACTGATTAGCGATCCGCAATTCACGCTTTTCTTTCCGCTCGGACCCAAACAACTTGAGTTCACCACGTTTCAGGCTGTTGATGCCTTGTGGCTGCAGCCGATCCGCGTGCGTGCGGCGGAACTGGACCTCGATCGTGTCAGCGAGACGATGGTGCAAAATGGGCTCGATGTGATCCGAAATGTTCGCGTGGCGCATGCCAATTTGTTGCTCGCTCAACAACAAAGGGAACTTGCTCGCGAAGCGGAATCGCTCAGGCGACAGATTGCTGGACTGGCACAAAAGCGGTTGGGTGCGGGCGATATTAGCGAACTGGAAGCGACGACTTCGCAAATCGACGCGTTGCAAGCTCAAGCAACGGCCGCACGCGCGGAGCAGGACGCGGATCTTGCTCGTGAGAGCCTCAGAACGCTGATCGGTTTGACGATGTCCGATTCGGAGTTGCGGGCCGTTGATCGTGGCGATGTCACATCCACAGCCTCTGATCTTTCGACGCTGGACTCGAAGCAACTCGTGAACACCGCATTCGCCATGCGACCCGACTTGCGCGCGGCGGAGTTTGCCATCGAATCGGCCGGTGAACGTGCCGGATTGGCTCGCACGCAATTCATGAATCTCGACGCGGCTTACGATGCCAACGGTTCAGGCCGACGCGGTTTTGAGTCCGGCCCCGGGCTGCGAATGAGCCTGCCGATTTTCAACCGCAATCAGGGCGGCATCGCAATCGCCGAGGCTCAGTGGCGACGAGCGGCTCGGCAATACGTGACGGTGCGAGACCGCGTCGCACTTGAAGTTCGCACGGCTCACATCCAACTTGAACAGGCGACGCGGAATCTGAAGTTCCTGCGGGAAAAGATTCTTCCCGTGCTGCAACAGGCCGAGCAACTCGCTCGACGCAATTACGAAAACGGCGGGGCCACGTACTTCCTCGTCCTGCAAACCACCGGACAATACGTCGACTCGCGCATCCGGGAGTTGCAACTGCTGGCCGACGTTCGTCGCGCCACTGCGGAACTGGAACGGAGTGTCGGAATGCGACTTTCAACGCAAGCCATACGCGAAACGGAACTGCCGTTGGAGGTTGTGCCGCTGCCCGCTCCAGCGGTCCTTGACGATCACGAAGCCGCAGATTCACCGAGTCATTCCGACTTGAACGCGATGATGCAGACTTCCGACGGCTATGTGTTCCTACTTCCGCTACGGCTGCCGACGGCCGAGGATGGAAGCGTCACGATCCACACACCGGCCAACGGGATCGTCGATTGAATTCGTTGAACCGTACGCCGAAGGCGTACGCGTTTTGACTTGCCCGAACGCGCGTACGCCTACGGCTGACGGTTAAACGACTTAAATCCGCGCCTTATCAATTGGATCGTGAATGAGCAACACCACGACGATGGACTTCGCCCGCTCCTTCTTGACGTTTCGCATTGATGTCGAAAAGAAGCCGCCGAAGACGGTTAGCCACAAACCGCCTTACAACCTCAACAACGCTCGAATCCAGTTGGAGTGTTGTTGCGAGGTCTCGGAGAAAGCTACCGGATGGTCGCAACGCTACGTGCTCGGCGCGAGTTGCAAGACGGAACGTGTCGGTGTGGAACGCGACATCTGGACCGAGCCAAACGCGGATTTTGTCCCGATCTTTTCCGACGATGGATTTCTCAACCTGAAGACCTATGCGCGAGCCGGGACCGATGTTGAGCTGTATCCGCCGGGCAGCGGGTTTCAAACGGATCGTCAAACCGGGTTGCATGAAGACGTCTTCGACACAACACGGATCGACATCGCCGAATGTCCGGGAATGCTGCTCGATTCCGCCGCCGACATTGTGCGGGCGACACTCGACAATGTGCCTCTGAATGCTCGGACGCGGATTGAGACGGACCGATTTGTGACGGTGATCGAGTATCCCATCAAGACAATGAATGCCAACGAGCGAGACACGGTTTATCAAACCGATACGGGGCCGGTCTTACTGCCTGACTTGTCGCGCGACACGACGTCCATGCTCTCGGGTTTCGAGTTGGCATTTGCCGCATTCAACCGCCCGGATTGGATTGAATTCTTGGTGAGAACTGAAACTCAAGCATCGGCAGATGTGAACGTCTTTCACTATTCAAAGTCGATTCGGTTTGACGCGGAGAACAGCGTGATCCGCCTGCTGTGAAGCGAGCGTCGGCACAAACTTGCTGCTGACGTGCTGTCGAAGCAGACCATCATGGCGGTGCGTCTACCGGCCCAACTCTCTAGAAGCTATCTGAAAAAGGGGTCTGACCCTTTGGAGGCGTCGTGAAATTCCGACGAAAACGTGACGCCGGAGAGGGTCTGACCCCTTTTTCAGATAGCTTCTAGGGAATCGGCAACGGTGGAACCTGCGGCGCGCGGCCGACTTGCGGGGCGACTGCCGCGTTTCCCGCACCACCATTTCTCGCAGCCGCCACGGGTTGCGGTCGCAGAAATGCTTTCAGATGTTCGCCGTGCCCCGCCAATCGCAAGGCGGCTTCGAACAACGCGGCGGCTTTGTCCGTGCTGTCGTCAAAATGCAGCAGGACACCCAACAGGAACAATCGATCCGGATCGCGGATGTCCTCGCGAACCCAATCCGCAGCCTTGCGCAAGTCGACCGATTTTGCCAACGGATCACCGACCCCGTACACGGACGACAAACTCTCGCCGGTGCTGGGCAACGAGGGGTCGATTTCGACGGCGCGTTTGAAGTGCCTGACGGCCATGGAAAACCGTCCGACCGCTGTCAACGAGAGTGCCAATCGAACTTGTGGACGCGACTGATCTTCGGCTGCCGCGACGGCCTTGCGGTACTCGGAATAGGCCAGCACATAGTCACCGTTTCGAAACCGCGCGTCTCCCTGTCGCTGATACCGCAAGCTCTTTGCTTGAGCCTGAAGCGTGGACGGCTTCGGTCTGCGAAATCGAACTTGGACCGGTTGCAAATCGAGCGGGTCGTTCCAACGCCGCTGATTCTCTCGAAGCGCCTCCGCGATCACTGGATTGTTGATGACCGGCAATATCGGCGGGGAATATACGATGACCGGCGATGGGAAACTCACTGCCGGCTGCCAGTGCGGCAAGTGATGTGCGTTGTGAAAATGACCCATCGCGTAGGGTGAAGCAAAACCATACGAGTACGTACCGTAAGTCATGTTTGACCAGGGCGTCGAAACGGAGACCACGTTGCTCCAAGGCAAATTCCCGTTGCCGTACCCATAGGCTCCCATGATTGGAGATTGATAACCCACGATCACGGGGAGATGTGCAACCGGCGAATGGTGCATCCAATGGTGGCCAAATCCTTGAGCCAGCGTTGCGGAATCAAGACACACCAACACCGCCGTCGGAATCAGCAACATTCGCAGCGTTCGAGTCAGCCCAAATCGCTGCGAGAGACTCGGTGTTGTGGACATCGGAAACTCTCCGAACGGTATCGAACTATAGGAACGAGCCCGGTTTGGCTCGTGCGGGCGGACCGAATCGGCGACCCGTGGCGGCGCGGCATTATGAGTGTGCGGATCTTGACGCGTCAACGTGATCATTGCCGACGACCAGAACAGAAGCGTTCGTCCCCTTTTTTAAGATGGCCTCGAATAACCACGATCGTGCCTCCAACGAGATGCTGATTAACGACAAAGACCAAAGGCTGGCTTCACGATGATCGTCCAGCCGAGTCGTGTAGCCTTCGGAATTCGCTGTCTGCGAAAAACCCTGCGATATGATGTCGCATATCCGGATTTGAACGCGGGCTGTTGACGGAACGGCTTGTGGTCGCGCCCGACAACAACGATCACGGCACAATTCAGCCAGCGTTTCTCATGCCGCATGCAGTCTACAAGCAATCCATCTACGACACGCAAGATTTGTGGATGAGCGGAGAAGCCGACGATGAATAGAACGAGTGCATCCGTAAGCTATTCAATGTGGCGGTTTAGCGTGTTGAAAATCTCGGGTTGACACGGGAAACAGTTCAAGCAGGTTTTGAACTCGGAGAGGGGGA
>JAQBZS010000522.1 GCA_027622115.1 Planctomycetota bacterium
GTTCAATGTGCGCCCAAAGAATTCAGGACGACCACGAATTGGCAGTAATGAATTCGTGGTCGTTCTGAATTCGTAGGGAAACTGAAACGTGCTTCGAGGTATTCGTGGACTGAGCCGGACGCGTATCACAAATTGGGAGTCAAATTGGACAACATCCGCGAACTCAATGTCGCCAACGCACAAAGCATGTCCGCGGCGCCAAGCGACGCGAGCAAAGCTGCTCCATTGGCCGGACTCAAAGTCCTCGATCTCACGCGAGTCCTCGCCGGACCTTACTGCACGATGATCCTGTCGGACTTGGGCGCGGACGTCGTCAAGATAGAACGGCCCAACAGCGGTGACGAGGCACGTGGGTTTGGCCCGTTCTTGCCGTCCGGTGCCAGTGCGTATTTCGCCAGCCTGAATCGCGGCAAGTCGAGCATGGCACTCGACCTTAAAGTCGATTCCGATCGCGAGACGTTCTTGCGGCTGGCGCGGCAGGCGGATGTGCTCGTCGAAAACTTTCGGCCGGGCGTGATGGAAAGCCTCGGATTCGGCCCTGATCAACTGCGCGAGATCAATCCCAGGCTGGTCTTTGCATCGGCGTCGGGATTCGGCCAAACCGGTCCGTACCGCAACCGCCCGGCCTACGATGTGATCATTCAAGCCATGAGCGGCTTGATGAGCATCACCGGCCATAGTGCCGACCAACCCGCTCGCGTCGGGGCCTCCATCAGCGACATCGTCACGGGCATGTTCACCGCCATCGGCATTCTCGCCGCGTTGCGGCAGCGAGATCAAACCGGCCGCGGTTCAACGCTGGACATCGCGATGCTCGATTCGACCGTGGCCATCCTCGAAAACGCGATCGCCCGCTTCGATGTCACCGGCAAGCCCCCGGAACCAATCGGCACGCGGCACCCGTCCATTACACCCTTCCAATCGTTTCCCACCCGAGACGGAGCGATCGTCATCGCGGCCGGCAACGAAGGGCTGTGGACCAAACTGTGCGATGTACTCGGCGCGCCCGAATTGGCCACGCATCCACAATTGGCAACCAACGCACTGCGCACCGAACACCAGCCGCTTCTCGAAAACTTGGTCAGCATTCGAACCGAAACTCAAACGACCCAGGAGTGGCTCGTTCAGATGTCGGCGGCGGGAATTCCGTGCGGACCAATCCAGACACTCGATCAAGTCGTCAACGACGAACAACTTGTTGCACGCGGGATGTTTCGCCAACTCACAACGGCGGCGAACGAGACGTTTCTCGCCGCCGCATCGCCAATCCGCATTGATGGCCAATCACCCGAGATCGCCACCCGCGCTCCGGAAATCGGACAAGACGCAAATGAAGTCTTGTCGCGATGGCTCGGCAAAACGACGAACACTTCGGTCGAACGCTGAGAGCGTCGCGGCGGCTGTCTTCCCAATGTTATGACGAAACTTCGGTCGCCAAGCCTTTCAACACGTCGTCATTGATGATCGTACCTTTGGGCAGTCGCTTGATGCCGTCGAGCACGCCGAGCACCTGGTTGTCGTCGCATTGGACTCCGATTTCTGCCAAACGATGCGATACGGCAGTGCGGCCGCTGTGTCGGCCGAGCACCAACTTCACGCCGGATTCTCCCACCAATTCCGGTCGATACGGCAGATACGTGTCCGGGTTCTTGAGCAGACCGTCTTGGTGAATTCCGGCTTCGGTGGCGAAGATGTTTGCGCCGCCAATCGGCTTCATCGGTGACAACGGGATGCCGGTCAGTTCCGCGACCAAACGGCACAGCGGCGCGAACTTGGTCGTGTCGATCTTGGCTTTGCGTTTGTATTGGTCTTCGTGCAGCGTCAACGCCATCGCGACTTCTTCCATCGACGCGTTACCGGCTCGTTCGCCGATGCCGTTGACCGTGCATTGCACGATGTGCGCGCCCTCTTCAATGCACGCCAGCGTATTCGCCACCGCTAAACCGAGATCGTTGTGGAAGTGAACGGCGATCAGAACTCGATCGACGTTCGGCACATCGTCCTGAATTTGCCGAATCATCCGGCGCGCTTTGTCCGGCGTGAGAAATCCCACCGTATCCGGAAACCCGATCGTGGTGACGCCGGCTTCAATCGCGATCTGATACGCTTGGCACAAAAACGGCATCTCCGTGCGACTGGCGTCTTCCGGTGCGAAGGAAATGATCTCGAATCCCTGTTCGCGGGCGTAGGTCACGCTGTCCGCGATGATGTCGAGGATCTCGGACTCGGATTTGTTGAGCTTGAATTGGCGATGTAGCGGGCTGGTGCCGCAAAACAGACTCACGCCGCGTTTGTGGCCGGGTAAGCCGTCGAGTGCCGCGCGAGCCGCATCGATATCGCCGCGCACCGTGCGGCAGAGCGCGGTCAACACCGGCTTCTTCACCACGCCCACCATCTTTTGGATGGCAATTCGATCGGCTTCCGAAGACGCGGGGAAACCGGCGTCCAACGAATGCACGCCCGCCTCTTCCAACGCCAACGCGATGCGGACTTTCTCGTCCGGCTCAAGCGTCGCTCCCGGCATTTGTTCGCCGTCGCGGAGCGTGGTGTCGCTGAAGAGCACGTATCCGGATTTGCGATGGTGTTGAATCACGGCTTGCTTCACGACATCGGAAAGGAATCGCCGGATCCGGCGCAGAAAACGAAACGGCATAGCTTTTTGCGATCGCGATGGGTCATGAGTTTTTCAACGCTGGATGCAGCCGAACTGTGATTCACACGCAGCAATGACTCCAGCCTGCGCCGAGTCGATTTCTTCAGACGTCAAAGTGCGCTCGCTCGACCGATACCGCACCGTGAATACGTAGGACTTCTTCCCGGCCGGAATCTGCTGACCGCGATATTGGTCCATGAATGAAACGCTCTCCAGCAGTGGACCGCCCGATCCGCGGACCACGCCTTCCAGTTGTTCCCAGGCAACGCTTTCGTCCAACACGAAATTCACATCCCGAGTCATCTCGGGGAATTGGGACAACTCGCGATAGTGCGGCGTCAAATCGGCCTTGCGTTCGAGCGGATGCAAGCTGAATTCCGCGACGTGAACGGCGTCTCGCAAACCGACACTGTCGCTCACGCTGCGATCGAGTTCACCCATCCAGCCCCAGGGCTTGCCGTTGAGCAGCAGTTCCGCTCCGCGACCGGGCGCGAATTGCGGCACGTCCGACGGGCGAGCCGTGACTCGAAACGAAGCATTGATCGTGCGAGTCAACAATTCCACGAGCCCCTTGAGTTCCGCGAACGATTTGCCCGTGACCACGCCGATCATCGTCGGTTCGACCTCGATCTCGGGCCGAGACGGATCGGACTCCAGATACACCTTGGCAATCTCGAACAGGTTGGCGTTGAAGTTGCTTTGTCGTTCGTTGGCTCGGCGACACTCCAACAGGCTGGGAACCACGCTCGGCCGCAGCACGTTTTCAGCCTTGCGGGTCGAATGCTCGACTCGCAGCAGGGGCCGGTCTCCTCGCGGAGTGAATCGTCGTGCGACTTTTTCCGTCACGAACGACAGCGTCAATGTTTCGAAGAATCCCGCTCCCGTGAGCGCGTCGCGCAAACGGTCAATCACGCGATCGCGGCGAGTCTTGCTACTGGAAACCATCGGCACATGGTGGTTGGTGGGAATTTTTTCGTAGCCGTGAATGCGGGCGACTTCCTCGATCAGGTCGGCCTCGCGTTCCAGATCACGCCGCCAGGACGGCGGCTCGAACGAACCCGCTGTGTCGTCGCCGCCGAGTTTCTTCAGACCAAGTGAGTTGAGAATCTTGTCGGATTCCTCTTTGGAAACATCGATCCCCAAGACGCGGGGCACCTGTGCATACCGCAGCGTGATGGGTTCGCGCGAGTCAGGTGGCAGCGACCCCGCCATCACGGAACCTTCCAGCAGTTCTCCGCCGGCAAGTTCCAAGATCAGCTCGCAGCATCGGCGACTCACCCAATCTAAGTTTCGCCGATCGGTGCCCCTTTCGAAGCGATACGACGAATCACTGAACAGTTTCAGCTTGCGGGCGGTCGTGCGAATTGAGAGCGGCGCGAAGGCAGCCGTTTCGACCAGCACATTGACAGTGTCGTCGCTGATTTCAGTTTCCAAGCCGCCCATGACTCCGCCGATCGCAACCGGTCGTTCGGCATCGGCGATCACACACATTTCGCTGTCCAGCGAATACTCCTTTTGATCGATGGCGGCGATCTTTTCGCCATCTTTCGCGCGACGCACCACAATGCGACCGCCGTTGAGCTTGTCGAAGTCGAAGGCGTGCAACGGTTGACCGGATTCGAGCAGCACATAATTCGTGATGTCGACCACGTTATTGATCGGCCGGTATTCGATGACAGTGCCGTCATCGTTGCGACGGCGGCTTGCAGCTCGCAGTCGATCGATCAACCACTGCGGACTTGGTCCAATCTTCACGCCTCGAACCACACGCGCAATGTATTGCGGACACAGGTCGTCGCACTCGATCTCCACGGAGGTCGCGGATGCGGCGGTGACGGATGCGACCGTGGGTTTTGGATCGTGACTCTTGAGCGGCGTATTGAAGAGGACGCTGATTTCTCGAGCGACGCCAATGTGTCCGAGGCAGTCGGGACGGTTGCTGGTGACTTCCAAGTCGATGCCGATATCGCCGTCAACATCCTCGGTGCCTTCCAAATTCAGACCGGACATCGTCAATTCGTGCGTCAACTTGTCGACCGGCATGTCCAGGTCGACGTAGTCCTTCAACCAGTTCCAAGTGACAATCATTTCTCGGTCCGGGTGTTTGTGTGACTCAAGGAAGTCCAAGTCATTGGACTCTGCTCGCGTACTGAGTTGGCCGATTCTGCGGTTTGCGACCGACAGCGGCGTACTCTAGTGCGTCGCGTTTCGACGTGGAATCCAGAGCGTCTGAACCGCGAACTTGACAATCCCACTCTTGCGGTGGCTCCAGGATCCAAACAGCCCCAAGAGATTGGAAATCTCTTGGGGCTGTTTTCCCGCACCGAAAACGTCGGTGAATTTAGGCTTTGACCTTTTTTTCACTCAGCTTGTAACAACCAGTTGCAGCGTCGTGTGCGATGTGGTCTGAATTGTACAGGCACTGATACAGCACGTTGTTGAAGTTTGTGCTGGTTGTTTTGTAGCCGGATTCAAGAACGTTTTCCGAAAGGTCGGAAAGCGTCAGCCCTTTCTTGTGCTTGGTCAACAGCTCGATCACATGCGTGTGCAACGGCTTTTCATTGCGGGCACGATTGACAACTTGCTTGGGAAATCGACTTGATGCCCTGCGTCCTTCCAGAATCGCGATCTCGTCTTCGACCTTGTCGAGTTCCGTGCGCAATCGTTCCTGCTTGCGATGCAGACCGTCGAGCCTTGTCTTGCGGTCGGTCAGCATTCTTTCAAGTTGTGCCACCGAGTACTCACTTTCCTGAGTCATTCTTCCACTCCTCCACTTCTGAAGTATGAGTTGCCGATCACATCCCGCGTGCGGTTGATGATGCCTACCGCTCCCGCCCACGGCACTAAACAATTATTAATCATCTCTCAATAGGCTGCAACTAGATCGACTACATAATTGCGGAAAAGTTCAAAACTGCGACTAGTTTGCCCCATTGTCGACTCGAGTCGCCGCGTGAGGGTCCAGTTGGAGGGATTTCACCGACGCAAGATTCCCCCTTCATCGTCAACCTGCACGCATACGAACGAGTGGAAGTCGATGCCTTTCCCGCGAATGCGGGATGCCGCAATCGACGGGTGCGATCGTCCCATTCGATGGAAAACCGTGGAAAAGAGGCGGCGTGTGCCAATCTGGCGATT